>NZ_QTLK01000033.1:0-67420 GCF_003602705.1 Bacteroides sp. AM16-13 | reverse complement strand
TCTTTAGACTGGCTAAGATTTATGCATACCCCCAATGATTATCGGGTGAGCCGTCAATGCTCGGGTCGAATCGGTCGTTGTATAGGTGGTAGACGGCTTAAATGTCAAGACTGTCAAAACGGGACTGATCGGATTACTTTTTGTCTTTTTTGTTGTCAAGTAGCTGTGATAATTCTTCCTCCACTTCCTCGATACTTGGCAAGGCGGATTTCAGATTTTCGGGAATGGCTTTGCTTAGCTGGTAGTCGCTTACTCCTATGGGCTGTGCATAGCCCGTTAGGGCATATTGTGCCACTACTTCATCTTTACCTTTGCAGAGCAACAATCCTATTGTCTTGTTGTCGTTTTCACCTCTCAACTGGTCGTCTACGATGTTGATGTAGAAATTCAATTGCCCTGCATATTCTGGCTTGAATGGAGTAGCCTTTAATTCTACGACTATATAGGCGTGAAGTTTTATGGAGTATAAGATAAGGTCTGCATAAAAATCGCTGTCCCCGACTTGGAAATGTTTCTGTTTGGCTACAAAGGCGAAGCCGTTCCCCATTTCCAATAGATACCTTGTGACGTGTTCTACAAGCTGTTTTTCAATATCCCTTTCATCTGCCAGTTCTTTTGTACCTGCTACATCGAATATATACGGGTCTTTCAGCAAATAGTTGGCTAAGTCACTTTGAGGAGCGGGCAAGGTCTTTGTAAAGTTGTTGACTTTCTGTGTTTCTATCTGCCGTTTGAACAGATTAGTCTCAATCTGTATCTTTAATACGTTGCTGCTCCATCCGTTTTCAACGGACTGTTTCATGTACCAATATTTGTTTCCTAAGGATAATGAGCTATCCAATAGTATCACATGACTGGTCCAGTTTATTTTTGAAATGGGGGAACAAACAAAATCCTTTTCAATATCATCAATGGATGTTTGCAGCATTGCGGAGATTGTCTTGTCTATCTTTTGAATTTGCGCAAGAGGCTCTTGCGTAAATTCTTTTGATTGAAATATATTTGTCTGAAATTGCGCAAGAGGTTCTTGCGTAATTGGTAAACAGTTCAGTTCATCAGTCAAGGATAGCATATTGGGGATTGTTGGCGTTCTCAACACCTTGTCACAAGAAAGCATTCTTTGTAATATCTCTAGTGGGTATGTTCGGGCAAACTGACACATATAGGTAAGGCTTCTCGCTGAATATCCTTTCTTTTCGGGATAGTGCATCTTGATAGCCTTTGAAATCTGACTTATGACTTTTCCGCCCCAACCTAATCTTTTTTGGTGGTATAGAATGAAGTTTCCCAATTTCCAATAGTGGAACAGCATTTGTGCATTGGCTGCAACAATCAATTTTACTTGTGCATGTTCTATCTCAAAGCCTATTGCATGAATGAGGGCTTCAAAGTCTTTTCTTTCTATGGGATGGTTTGAACTTTCCATTTCTTTTATTTAATTGAATGATAAGGCAAAGGTAATTAAAATATCACAATTGATTGAATTTGTTCATGGCAATAGAATTTACCCCTGTTACAAAACTGTAGCAAGGGTAAGTTTTTTAGTATATGGCTTTTGGATAGCCTCTTTTTATTATGGAGTCATAAATGAAGCACTCCCACCTCGCGAACCATTTATTTTTATATCCGTATCAGGCAATAATCTTTTAATACGCTCTATTCCTTCTTTAGTAATCTTTCCATATAAACTTAACGATCCGATTTTTATTTTTGATATTTCGTCCGGTATATTGATTGTATCGATAAATTGGATATCCAACCTTTTTATTTCTTTGAGTTCCAACAGTACAGCCGGAAATTCTTTTACTCTGATATTGATGCCGCTTCCCCAGCCATCCTTTTGAGCATCAGCACTTAATTTACTTTTTAATCCCTCCTTATTAACGTCTTTCTTCCTGACCATCCAACCAATTTGCGGTCGCAGGGCAAAAGTTTTTTTGTTTTGCTCTAATCCAATGAAACCTGCCCAAAATTCTAATGGAGTTTCTTTGACAGCGTCGCCATATACTTCCTGATACTTTACATCTACCTTCACTATCTCATCAGGGAGGCAATTTCTGCCTTCAAGCTGTTTCAGATTATTTCTTTTCCCTTCCTTATCATAAGGGAAAAACTTCACGATCCATCCATCAATAATGTTTGGGGCTCCGTATCGTTTCTGTGAATGATATTTAAACATGTTGCGCCAAAAGTTCTTATTAACTTCTCCTTTGGATGCTTTGACAAATTCTTCTAAAAGAGGTTCCAGTTCTGAAATCCACCAATCGAGTTTGTATTCTTTCAAGCCTCTGGCTTTGTACAGTAGTTTTTCCCAGTCCTCCGGTGTTCCTTCGAGAGTTATTTCAGGTATTCCACAGACAATGCGTATGATTATAAACTCAAAATAAGGTTTTACAGCCTCCATGATTGTTATTTCGGAAGCAACTTTCTCTAAAGAGGTAGTCGTTGAAAAATTGCAGGTGAGCAGTTCGGTCAGATGATTACCGGTGTATTGGGATATTTGTTTTGTAAATTGCGGAAAGATTTTCTCCCATGAAAGAGTAGGGTCTTCCAGCTTTTTGTCTTCTCTTACAATTAAGGATAGTTTGCCGGAGAAATCAACAAGCTCATTTCTCATAGACTCCTGATTGGCATTGATATGGCGTGCAAATCCCTGGCTGATTAATAGCCAAATCATGTCCGGAGACAATACGAATGGCCTGTGATCCGCATAAGCCTGATACATACCATTGAAAAAAGAATTAGGGCCAAAAGAAACGAGACTGTCGGGAGATTCGCTCTTTGCAATGATATGATAAGGAACCTTGATATTCTTCTCTTCTATCTCATAAGGCTCTATGTCCATATCTGATAATATAAGACTTTCGTAAATTTCATTCGGGGAGTGTAGATGAAGTAATTCTTCAGGCTTTGAAAGCTTTTCGACCTTAAAAGTGATTCCATTTTGAGCGAATGTGGAAACACTGCAAAATATGAATAAGCAAAATAATGTGTTTTTCATAATCTTAAAAAGTTGTATGGTGGCACAAACTTATTAACTACCTCTATATTTTGAATAGACGATATGCAAATATAATATTATAAGAACTGTCTTTGACAAGATATTGAATGTTTTTTTTATAAAAATCATAAGCATATTATTTCTTGAACCGATAAGCAGGATTTATTCGGGAATTTATAGTAAGTTTGCTCTGCTAATCCTAAACAATGACACAGAGAAAGATTATACATATCGACATGGATGCCTTCTATGCCTCTGTAGAACAGCGTGATAATCCAGAACTTCGTGGCAAGCCTTTAGCGGTAGGTCATGCTGAAGAGAGGGGAGTTGTGGCTGCTGCCAGTTATGAAGCCCGGCGTTACGGTGTCCGTTCCGCTATGGCTTCGCAAAAGGCGAAACGTCTTTGTCCCCAACTCATTTTTGTACCTGGCAGGATGGATGTTTATAAATCCGTTTCCCGTCAGATACATGAGATTTTCCACGAATATACGGATATCATCGAACCTCTGTCTCTGGATGAAGCTTTTCTGGATGTCACAGAAAATAAAAAAGATATTTCCCTGGCTGTGGATATAGCAAAGGAAATAAAGCAGAAGATTCGGGAGCAGCTCAACCTTGTTGCGTCTGCTGGAGTTTCTTATAATAAGTTTCTGGCTAAAATAGCTTCGGACTATCGCAAACCGGATGGCTTATGTACCATTCATCCGGAACAGGCCCTTGATTTTATCGCCCGTCTTCCTATCGAATCTTTTTGGGGAGTGGGGCCGGTGACTGCAAAGAAGATGCATCTACTTGGCATCCACAATGGACTTCAACTACGGAAATGCTCTCTTGAAATGCTGACAGCCCATTTCGGGAAAGCCGGCGCACTGTATTATGAGTGCTCACGAGGAATTGACGAACGCCCTGTCGAAGCAATTCGTATCCGTAAATCCATTGGCTGCGAACGTACATTGGAACGTGATATTTCAGCCCGTTCATCGGTCATTATCGAACTATACCATGTAGCAGTAGAGCTGATTGAACGTCTTCAGCGAAAAGACTTCAAAGGTAACACGCTTACCCTGAAAATCAAGTTTCATGATTTTAGCCAGATAACCCGAAGCCTTACTCAATCGCAGGAACTCACCACCTTAGACCGGGTACTCCCACTTGCAAAAGAATTGCTTAAAAGTGTCGAATTTGAGCAACATCCAATCCGGCTCATCGGTCTTTCCGTCTCCAATCCAAAAGAGGAAGCCGATGAACAACACGGTGTCTGGGAACAGTTGAGTTTTGAATTTAGCGATTGGGATTGAAGGCGAAGGGGAAGAAATAGAGGGATGAAGAAGAAAGAATAGAGGTATGAAAAAGAAGAGAATCAAAGAATGAAAAAAGAAAGAGGATTGAATATCCAAACAGATACTTTGTCTGAAGTAAAACAGATACTCTATTTGAAATAAAATAGAACCTCTATTTTCTCCAAAGGGAGCCTCTATTTTCTGAAACTGCATCTTTGTTTTTCCGAAATGAAAACCCGGTTTCCGTGTGACTTAAATTGTTTCTACAATGACTTAATTTGTTCTTATAATGACTTAAAAGCCTAAAATATAGCAATTAAGAGTACTATTTTTGAAGTATGTACTTTTTTGTCATCAGGTTCGTATGATTTACTCACCTCATTTTTTATCAGATACGTTATCTTTGCAATACTTAAATGAATGAAATACCATGAATCGAATGAAACATTTATTTTGTGTTCTTTTACTAGCAGCTTTAGGAAGTTTTTCTTTCAAGGCAAACGCTTACACCGAACGCAATATGCTGCAAAAAGCGGCAGACGAAACTACGTTGAAAAACGTGTTGGTAATGAAACAAGCATGGGTGCCTTATCCTGCTTATACAGATCGTGCCGCCTGGGATTCTTTGATGGGCCCCAATAAGCAACGCCTCATCGAAGCCGGTGAAAAACTCCTCGACTATAAATGGCAACTGATACCTGCCACCGCTTATCTGGAATATGAACGTAGCGGTAATCGTAAAATAATGGAAGTTCCTTATGACGCCAACCGCCAGGCACTTAACGCCTTGATGCTCGCCGAACTGGCCGAAGGGAAAGGACGTTTTATCGATCAATTACTGAACGGAGCATATATGAGCTGTGAAATGAATTCATGGGTTCTATCCGCACACTTGCCCCGCCAGAGCAGCAAACGTTCACTTCCCGACTTCCGCGAACAGATTATCGACCTCGGTTCAGGCGGATACGGAGCTTTAATGGCCTGGGTACACTATTTCTTCCGCAAACCATTCGACAAAATCAATCCTGTGGTATCTTTGCAAATGCGTAAAGCAATCAAAGAACGTATTCTTGATCCGTATATGAACGACGACGAAATGTGGTGGATGGCTTTTAACTGGAAACCGGGAGAAATCATCAATAACTGGAATCCCTGGTGTAACTCCAATGCCCTGCAATGTTTCTTACTGATGGAGAACAATAAGGATAAGTTGGCGAAAGCTGTTTATCGCTCCATGCAGTCAGTCGATAAGTTTATCAACTTCGTGAAATCCGATGGTGCCTGTGAGGAGGGAACCTCTTACTGGGGACATGCCGCCGGAAAGCTCTATGACTATTTGCAGATACTCTCTGATGGCACAGGCGGTAAACTGTCTCTGTTCAATGAACCGATGATTCGCCGGATGGGAGAATATATGTCCCGCTCATACGTAGGCAATGGTTGGGTGGTGAATTTTGCTGATGCATCGGCACAAGGCGGGGGCGATCCTTTGTTAATCTATCGCTTCGGTAAAGCTGTAAACAGCGATGAAATGATGCATTTTGCCGCATACCTGTTGAAAGGAAGAAAACCGTATGCTACCATGGGTAACGATGCTTTTCGTTCGCTTCAATCTCTACTTTGCTGTAATGAGCTGGCAAAAGCAACTCCGAAACATGATATGCCGGATGTAACCTGGTATCCCGAAACGGAATTCTGTTATATGAAGAATAAGAACGGTATGTTTGTTGCCGCTAAAGGCGGATTTAATAACGAAAGCCATAACCACAACGATGTAGGAACCTTCTCTTTATATGTAAATACAATTCCTGTGATTATTGATGCCGGTGTAGGTACATATACCAAACAGACGTTCGGCAAGGACCGCTATACCATCTGGACCATGCAGAGCAACTATCATAACTTGCCGATGATTAACGGAGTACCGCAGAAATTCGGGCAGGAGTATAAAGCTACCAATACCGTTTGCAATGAGAAGAAACGGATGTTCTCTACGGATATAGCTACTGCTTATCCGGCAGAAGCGAAAGTGAAAAGCTGGGTTCGCTCTTATGCTCTTGATGATAAAAAACTCATTATTGGTGATATTTATACGTTGGATGAGGCTATAGCTCCTAATCAAATGAACTTTTTAACTTGGGGCAATGTGACTTTCCCGTCAGCCGGAAAAATCCGCATCGAAGTAAAGGGACAAAAGGTGGAAATGAACTATCCATCACAGTTTAAGGCCGAACTGGAAACAATCAAACTGGATGATCCGCGCCTGTCTAACGTATGGGGCAAAGAGATTTACCGCATCACACTAAAGACTGAAGAAAAGAAAGTGACTGGTAAATATGGATTTGTTATTCAACAAGTGAAGTAGGATGAAATAGATTTTTAAAGCTAGAAAAAATAAAGTATAAACAATTAAATCACAGTAAGATGAAAAAAGTATTATTTGCCGGGCTTTTGGTCCTTGCAGGAGTAAGCGTAAGTGCGCAGAACCTGATAAAAAACGAAAAATTCGCCACTGAAGTAAAGACTAAAGTGACTAATGCCAACAAAGCTACCGCAGGAGAGTGGTTTATCATGAATAATGAAGCTGACGGTGTAACTACTATTGCTTGGGAAGAAACAGGAGATGCCAAATATCCGAATGCAATGAAATTGGATAACTCCGGTGCTGAAAAGAATCTCTCTTGGTATAAAGCTTTCCTGGGACAACGTATTACCGATGGTTTGGACAAAGGTATCTATGTTCTTACTTTCTATGCAAAAGCTAAAGAAGCAGGAACTCCGGTCAGTGTATACATCAAACAGACCAATGAGGAAAAGAATGATAATGGTAAGTACAATACTACTTTCTTCATGCGTAGAGACTATGACGCAGATGCTCAACCAAATGCTTCGGGCGCACAGTACAATTTTAAAATTAAAGATGCCGGTAAATGGACTAAAGTAGTGGTTTACTATGATATGGGACAAGTGGTTAATGCAATTAGCAGCAAGAAAGCAAATGCTAACTTGGAAGTGTCTGATACAGACGATGATGCTGCTATTCTGAAAGATTGTTATGTGGCTATTCTTTCCCAGAACAAAGGCGGCGTTGTAGAAATCAGCGACGTGACATTGAAAAAGAAATAAAGAGCAAAGGATTTAATATAGTAGGTTAACAAAAAAAATAGGGCAGTGAAGTAGTGATACTTCGTTGCCCTATTTCTTTTGTTATATGAATATAATGGAGAGTTCCGAATAAATAAATGTATGAAACAGTCAATCTTCCTTCGGGACTGATTTCATGCGATTTATTGAATACCGAGTTTCTTCTTCAGTTCCTTAGGCAGAGAATCTTTGTGTACCATCACACAGATTGTTTTAGCACGTACATAGCTTTCAGACATATTCAGATAACCTCCGGATTTGTTGCTTTCCGCTCCCCAGGAATTCTTGGTGATATAATATTTAGTACCATTCTGATCTTTCACAATGCCGGTGATGTGCATCAGGTGGTCGTCAGTTGTCACAAACTTCTCGTAACCATCCTGACGGATTTCCGGTGTTACGTTGATTTCCGGATAAGGATGCTCAAACTTGAACACTTCGTCCATTCGTTGATATTTGGGCATTTTCTCAAAACGGGCACGGTCGGTTGTAGAGTAATCTTTCACATCCTCCACTTGCGGATTGATGGCGATTCCGTTCTTGAAAGAGAAACCCTGTTCGCTTACGTCACCGTCCCAACATACGGTATATCCTTTGTTCAGTGCATAGTCGATAGCCCCGATTAGTTCGTCCAACGGAAGATTATACATTGGCTGGTTTTCCCAGTTGTCGGGAACTTCAGGCGAGAATGTCTCATAATAAGGCTTGTGAGTGAAGCTGGTCAGTTCAACATAATCATCCATATTCAATCCCAGACTTTCTGTGAAAGATTGAGGAGTATATTCTTTTCCTTTATAAGTGAATTTTTCGGGAAGCTTGCCCAGATAAATATCGAACAGATTATTAATAAGCGCATCAAATTGCGGAGTACGCTTTTTAGATTCAATATTTGCGTCTACCAATGCTTTGAGGTAGCGTGACAATGCACCGTGATTGTGGTCTTTGTTATCGCCCGGCAATCCGGTGTACACTTCTTCCGGAACGATTCCCGCTTTCTTATAAGCGTTTTTGAAAGTGTGTGCCAAACTTCCTTCACCGATACTTCCTTTACCACGACGGAGATAATTGTCCTCCATCTGATTCATGTACTTTTGGCGGACGATAAACATTTCCGAGAGATCATATTCTCCTTTTCCCATTCGGAGCAGTTCCGACTCCATGAAAGAAGCGGTGGCAAAGCACCAGCAGGTTCCTGTGGAACCCTGATCTTTAACAGGCGTTGCTTGGTGAGATACAACGGTTGTGAACTCATAACCGGGTGTTTGTGCAAAAGAGGTTACGACCAATAAGAGGAGCGCAACCGACATAAATAGCTTTTTCATAATGTGTTTTATTATCTTTCTTCTGCAAATGTATAAAAAAAGCGAAGATACTCGAAAGTTCCTCGCTCTATTTATTATAATTAGTGTGTTTATTTACATGGCAACCTGCTGTGACAGCAGTTTTTGAAGTTTACCGTTTAATGTTTGGCACATGGCACCATTTCCCATTGCTTGATAACGTTTAATACGGTACTGTAACATCATAATTTTTTCATTTGCATTCTTTTTCATAATTTGTTTCCTCTTTTTTTGCCCTCCACGTTTTGAAGAGCGGTTTTACATCTTGTTTTCTCTAATAACACTGCAAAGATACAAATTGTTTTCGAATTATATGCTGTAAAACATAAAAATCTTCTTTTCCTTTTGAATTTTCTTTTTATAAGGGTTCGAACACGGTCTATATTACAAACCTGTTACAAAATTCCCGGATTTTCCCATCAATGACAATATTATTCTTATCTATCACATTTTTATGTACTTATCTAGGTATTCAGAAAATATTCTTCTATTTTTGTCAGTCAGCAACCTTATTAATAGAATAAACCAAACACTTATATGAAAACATTCACCCATCTTTTGTGCGTCCTGATTTTGTCGATTGTACTGTTTGCTTGTAACAATGTTCACTTCCTCAAAGAAGAATCCTACCGGAATCAAGTAGCTCAAGACTTTGAGCAGAAAAAACAGGCACTTCCTCATGGAGATTTATTTGCAATCTTTGGTGATTCCGCTCTGTCAGTGTACGAGCGCGAAGCATTGATGTTTCTCTACGCTTATATGCCGATAGGGGATGTGACGGACTATCCGGGAGATTATTACTTGGAGAATGTCCGGCTGTCGAAGCAGACACGTGGCGAGATGCCTTGGGGCAAAGAGATTCCCGATGAAGTGTTCCGTCATTTTGTTCTGCCGATCCGGGTGAATAACGAGAATCTGGATGATTCCCGTCGTGTGTTTTATGATGAACTAAAAGACAGGGTGAAGGGACTGCCGATGAAAGACGCGATATTAGAGGTGAACCACTGGTGTCACGAGAAAGTGGTCTATCGTCCGAGTGATGCGCGCACCAGCTCACCATTGGCATCTGTCAAAACAGCGTATGGACGTTGTGGCGAAGAGTCTACATTTACGGTGGCTGCGCTCCGGGCAGTCGGTATTCCGGCACGGCAAGTGTATACGCCCCGCTGGGCGCATACGGATGACAATCATGCTTGGGTGGAAGCATGGGCGGATGGACATTGGTACTTCTTTGGAGCTTGTGAACCGGAACCGGTTTTGAACCTGGGATGGTTTAATTCCCCTGCCAGTCGGGGAATGTTGATGCATACTAAGGTTTTCGGACGTTACAATGGTCCGGAAGAGATTATGCTTGAGACACCCAATTACACAGAAATTAATGTGATTGATAATTATGCCCCTACTGCCAAAGCTATCGTAACGGTGACGGATGCCGACGGTCAACCGGTAGCAGATGCCAAAGTCGAATTTAAGATATACAATTATGCGGAGTTCTATACAGTAGCCACGAAATATACAGATGCAGAGGGGAAAGCCAGCCTGACTGCCGGTAAAGGAGATATGTTGGTTTGGGCATCCCGCAACGGACAATTTGGTTATGCCAAAATCTCATTTGGAAAAGATGATGCATTGCAACTCTCTTTAAATAGGAAAGAAGGTGAAGCCTATTCCTTGCCAATGGATCTTGTACCTCCGGTGGAAGGAGCGAATATTCCCGAAGTCACTCCCGAACAACGGGCGGAAAATGATCGGCGGATGGCGCAGGAAGATTCAATCCGCAATGCGTATGTAGCAACAATGATGACGGAAAAACAGGCCAAAGAGTGGATAGATCAACTATATGGAAATACCTTACAATCGGAAAAGAAAGAAAAATTAGTAAACTTCCTGGTTGCTTCGCGAGGAAACCACCAAACCTTGAAAGACTTCCTTTCAGCTATCCGAAAAGAGAAAGACGCTATTTCATGGGAAGAAATACGGGCTATATGGATATTAGAGAGTCTTTCGGCTAAAGATCTCCGTGATGTAACTCTGGATGTATTGAATGATCATCTGCTGACTAATATCTCGGATTGGGAGAAGATAGAGACTGATTTATTTAAAAGAATGTACCTCAATCCTCCTCGTATAGCCAATGAGATGTTGACTCCTTATAAAAAGGAACTTCGTGAAGCCATTGAAAAAACAGTGTACCAGTCTGTGCCCGATAGCATGAAACGTGATCCCAAAGTATTAATAGAATGGTGTAGAAAAGAGATTAAAATCAATAATGAACTGAATTCTCAACAGATTCCTATCTCTCCGATGGGAGTATGGAAAGCACGGGTGGCTGATGAAAAGTCGCGTGATATATTCTTTGTGGCAGCTTACCGGAGCATGGGATGGGCGTCCGCTGCCTGGATTGATGAAGTGACCGGAAAGGTGCAGATTCTAAATGAAGAATTTGCAAAGGAAGATGTCAACTTCGATACGGCAGAAGCTGCACAGTCTCGAAAGGGAGTATTGCAAGCTACTTATACTCCTATCCGCTCTGTGGAAGATCCTAAATATTATTCGCATTTCACTCTTTCCAAGTTTAAAAACGGCACATTCCAGTTGCTTAATTATGACGAAGGAGAGACGGATATGGGGGATGGAACTACCTGGCGTAATTTATTAAAATATGGGAGAGAGCTTGATGAAGGCTATTATATGATGGTGACCGGAACTCGGTTGGCAAGTGGCGCGGTGCTTTCCAACAGTACATTTTTTACTATAGAACCCGGTAAGACAACCACCGTTGACCTTGTGATGCGTGAAAGCAAAGATCAGGTGCAAGTGATCGGCAATTTTAATTCGGAAGCGACCTATCGTCCGGTTGACAGCACTGAACAACGGAGTATTCTGCAAACCTGTGGACGTGGATATTTTGTAGTAGCTGTGCTTGGAGTGGGGCAGGAACCTACCAATCATGCACTAAGAGATATAGCCGCTTTGGGCAATGACTTCGAACAATGGGGGCGTAAGATGGTCTTTCTTTTCCCTTCGGAAGAACAATACAAGAAATTTAATGCCGACGAATTCAAAGGACTTCCGTCTACCATCACCTACGGTATTGATGTCGATGACAGCATCCGCAAAGAAATTGTACAGGCTATGAATTTAAACAATTCTATTCTGCCGGTGTTTATCATTGCAGATACATTTAATAGGGTAGTCTTTGTTTCTCAAGGATATACAATCGGTTTGGGTGAGCAATTGATGAAAGTTGTACATGGGTTGTAGAAAAGAGGAGGTATGCAATAATCGTTAATTCTTGCCCTTAATGCGTTTTTTCGGAAAAGAATGATTACGTTTGCAGCAAATTATGACTAAGTACATTTTTTGCATATTAGCATGTGCATTTCTGGTATTGGGATTTAGTAATGTTTCCAATAAAGAATTGCAGGGATTTCAGAAAAAAACTGAAACCTCGTCTAATGACATGCGATATGAAGCAGTGTCATGCTGTTGCGTTTCTTCTGCCGGCTTCGACAAGCCAGGTAAAGATTCTCATTCGCAGTTTGTTGACGAGACATCCAATTGCAAAGTTAGTGACTGCATTTTTGACAATATCTCTTTTCCGAGGAGCATTGTTCCTTTCAAGAACCTGAAGTTCAATACCAATACTGTCATTATACAGATATTGAGCTCTCTGAATGTTATGCTTCCGGAGAATCGTTTGGGGCATACCGGCCTTGATGTCAATTACACTAAATATTCGTGTAAGTATTACGTCTATACATTGGCGCATATTCTCATTTAGACTATATTCTTATCTTTGGGTAAGGTGAGGTGCCTATTCAGCTCCTCCATCTACCATCATTTCCTTTATTTATTATCTTAGTTTTATTCATGTTAACATGGAAAACAAAGAATGTATTTCCTATGACTTGGAACAAAGGACGGATATTGATGTGCCTGTCTTTAAGGATTAAAATATTGTGTTCCCGTTGTGAAACGGGAGTTACGTCGTATAAAAGCAAGGATATATACCGAAGTGGTTTCAGGCAAGTGTTATCCGCCGATTGCTTCTATATGGTGATGAGGAAGGCCCAATGGGATTAACTTTCATGTGTGTCTAAATTTTGTAATGGTTTTACCATTGGGCGCCTCTTCTTTTTTTGAATAAGATTATACAACCTAATTTTTTATATTACTATGATTCATTTATTACTATCTACTCTTGCGATGATGGGGCTTACGTTCCTCATCGGTTTTTTTGTCGCTGCGGTCATTAAGTTGATTGCCTATGCGGCCGATTCATTTGATTTTTATAGTTCTCACCGTTTGGAGCTACTCCGTTTGCGACGCTGGCGTCAGCATCGGCAAAAGGTGGAGAGATTAGTCCGACAGATTCCCATTGCAGATGAAGATGCTTTGGGAGATTTCCGTGAAGATTACAGTAAGGGGATCGACAGAAACTTTACTGGCTATTCCGGCTATTATCATGGCGTGAGTCCGGGAGCTTCTGAAAATAATCTGATGAATTATTATTATTCACAGGATACCCGCGAATTCTTTCTTCGGGAAGAAGAGCAGGCACATGTCAATAAGAAGAACTCAAAGAAACTTACTAACAACAAACAATAAAAGAAAACTAATTTATGGAAAATATAGATTTTGCTACCTTGTTTCAAGGTATTGGTACAATGATAGCAAGCGGATGGGTGCTTGCTTCTGCAAGAGTTTTTTTAGTACTTCTCGGTTTGTTACTGATCTATTTAGGCTGGAAAGGTATACTCGAACCGATGGTAATGATTCCGATGGGACTGGGAATGGTAGCTATCAACTGCGGAACCCTCATTATGCCCGACGGTACACTGGGTAATCTCTTTCTCGATCCGATGCTTTCAGATACGGATCAATTAATGAATACTATGCAGATAGATTTCCTGCAACCTGTTTATACCCTGACGTTTAGTAACGGGTTGATAGCTTGTTTTGTCTTTATGGGTATCGGGACGCTTCTGGATGTCGGCTTCCTGCTTCAGAAACCATTTGCAAGTATATTCCTGGCTTTGTGCGCAGAGCTGGGCACTTTCCTGACAGTACCTATTGCTTCTGCTCTTGGTCTGACTCTGAAAGAAAGTGCATCTGTGGCTATGGTGGGTGGAGCCGACGGACCAATGGTGTTGTTTACTTCGTTGGCATTGGCAAAACATCTCTTTGTTCCTATTACGGTGGTTGCCTATCTTTATTTGGGCTTGACGTATGGAGGCTATCCTTACTTGGTAAAACTGTTGGTTCCCAAACGCTTCCGCGCTATTAAGATGGTGACAAAGAAAGCTCCGAAGAATTACGATGCTAAAGTGAAACTGGCTTTCTCTGCTGTTCTTTGTGCTATTCTCTGTTTCTTGTTCCCGGTAGCTTCTCCTTTGTTTTTCTCTTTGTTCCTGGGTGTTGCTGTTCGTGAGTCGGGTATGAAACATATCTATGATTTTGTGAGTGGTCCGTTGCTTTATGGTTCCACTTTTATGTTGGGCGTACTGCTCGGTGTACTTTGTGATGCACATCTGTTGCTCGATCCGAAGATTTTGAAACTACTAGTATTAGGTATTGTTGCATTATTACTTTCCGGTATCGGAGGAATAATCGGAGGATATATCATGTATATTATTAAACGGGGTAATTACAATCCGGTAATCGGTATTGCAGCTGTTAGCTGTGTACCCACTACCGCGAAGGTTGCACAAAAGATTGTAAGCAAAGATAATCCGGACTCATTTGTTCTGGGAGATGCCTTGGGAGCTAATATCTCGGGCGTAATTACTTCGGCTATTATTACTGGTATTTATATTACGATAATTCCATATTTATAAATAAAAGTATAACAGTTTCTTGAGATACTGTTAGTAATGATGCAAAAAAGAAATGGTGAACAAAAGGCTTAAAAGCTGTATGTTCACCATTTCTGTCTTGTATTAGTACTATTATGAGACGATATCTCATCCCTTGCTGCCATATTTATCCATGTAAAGCGGCATCAATCGTTTCTTTTACTCTTCGTATGGAAGTTACATTTCGTTCGTAGTCGTTGATGTGTACCGTGCCTCCCATAGAGACGGCTTCATTTCTGAATTTCATCTCACTTTGAATGTTTTCACGTGCCGAGAAATGAAACTCGTTGATTCCGGTTTCTGCGGCAATGCGTGCGATATTATTTTCATTTACTCCGCATCCGGCGAGTAATGTGATTCTTCCGGCAGCCTGTTTCTGTAACTCTTTTAAAAGGGGGATTCCCTGTTCAGCCGTAGGTTGCTGGCCGGAAGTCAGAATACGGTTACATCCCAGTTTGATGATCTGTTCCAATGCTCTCTGCGGGTTACGGCATACATCAAATGCCCGGTGAAAAGTCACAGATAGCCCTTGAGCAGCTTCCATTAGTTTCTGCATTGCTGGCAAGTCTACTTCACCCTCTGCTGTCAGGCAACCGAATACCACTCCGTCTGCCCCTAATTTCCGTGCAATTTCAATATCTTTCAGCATTGTCCGGATTTCGATATCCGAATACAGAAAATCTCCTCCACGAGGCCGGATAATAACGTGCAGGCGGGTATGAGTCAGTACTTCCCTTGCGATGGCGATCTCACCATAGGAGGGCGTTGTTCCACCTTCCGGTATTCCGGCACACAGTTCCACACGGTCTGCACCACCTTTCTGTGCGGCCAGGCAACTTTCCACTGAATTGGTACAAATCTCAAATTGATACTTTCCCATAGTCGTGTATTAAAAAAGGGCGAATTTCTTCGCCCTTATATGAATCTTCTTTTGAATCGTTACGTTATTTAGCGAAACTTACCGCACGTGTTTCACGGATGACGGTAATCTTCACTTGTCCCGGGTAAGTCATTTCATCCTGGATCTTCTTGGCGATTTCACCTGACAGGCTTTCTGTCTGCTTGTCGTCAATCTTATCTGCACCAACGATAACGCGGAGTTCGCGTCCTGCCTGGATAGCATACGTCTTTGTTACACCCGGATAAGCCATTGCTAGCTGTTCGAGATCGTTCAGACGCTTGATATAAGCCTCTACGATTTCGCGGCGTGCCCCCGGACGTGCACCGGAGATGGCATCACATACTTGTACGATAGGAGCCAGCAGACTGGTCATTTCTGTTTCGTCATGGTGAGCACCGATAGCGTTGCAGATATCCGGTTTTTCTTTGTATTTCTCGGCAAGTTTCATACCCAGCAATGCGTGTGGCAATTCTGGTTCTTCATCAGGCACTTTACCAATATCATGCAGCAAACCTGCACGTTTTGCTTTCTTCGGGTTCAGTCCCAGTTCTGATGCCATCACAGCACAAAGATTGGCTGTTTCGCGTGCATGCTGCAACAAGTTCTGACCGTATGAAGAACGATATTTCATCTTACCGATGATACGGATCAATTCAGGATGCAGACCGTGGATACCCAAGTCGATGGTCGTACGTTTACCCGTTTCGATAATTTCTTCTTCCACCTGTTTGCGTACTTTAGCTACCACCTCTTCGATACGGGCCGGATGGATACGTCCGTCAGTCACAAGCTGATGCAGGGCCAAACGGGCAATTTCACGGCGAACCGGGTCGAAGGCAGAAAGAACGATTGCTTCCGGAGTATCGTCTACAACGATTTCAACACCGGTAGCAGCTTCCAGAGCACGGATATTACGTCCTTCACGTCCGATAATACGTCCTTTGATTTCATCCGATTCGATATGGAATACTGTAACAGAGTTTTCAATGGCAGTTTCCGTAGCCACCCGTTGGATAGACTGGATAACGATACGTTTAGCTTCTTTGCTGGCAGTTAATTTAGCATCATCCATAATGTCGTTGATGAATGATTGTGCCTGCGTTTTAGCTTCTTCCTTCAGTGATTCTACCAGGCGTTCTTTGGCTTCTTCGGCAGACAATCCGGAGATTGCTTCCAGTTTATCGATTTCCTGCTGTTGCAGTTTATCGAGTTCTTCTTTTTTCTTGTCAACAATCACAAGTTGCGCTTCCAGGTTCTCTTTTACCGCTTCGGCTTCCATCTTTTTACGTTGGATTTCTTCCTGACGCTGGCTAAGTACCATTTCACGTTGCTTCAACTTGTTTTCCGCTTGCTGAATCTTCTGATTCCGCAATGCTACCTCCTTTTCAAGGTCCGCTTTCTTATTCAGGAATTTCTCCTTCACTTCCAGCAGCTTGTTTTTCTTAATTACTTCCGCTTCCGTCTCCGCTTCTTTCAGGACATTATCGTATTTGGATTTCAGTACATACCGGAATAGTATATATGAAAGGACTCCTCCTACGATGAAGCAAGCAATTGCTGTTGCTATTATTGCTATCATTCTACATTTAATTTAAGTATATAAATAAAAACGCACCGCCAAATATCAAAGCAATTATTTTTGCTTGGATATTGTGCAGTGCGTGGTTGTTTTATCTCTTATCAGCGAATAGCCGGTCGGGGATTTATTCTTCCTTAAAATAATCCTCCAGCAATTCTGTCAGTTCTTTTACCTTCTCCACATAGGGGCTGGTATCATTACGTTGCATCAATTGCAGTCTCTCTAACGAGAACTGATAGGCTACCATGGCAATAATTTTTTCGGGTTCCAGATTTTTATAGACTTCCCGATACTTATTAAGCCTGATATTTACCTGCTTGGCGGCTTCCCGTACCATTTGTTCTTCCTCACGGTTGATGGTTAACGGGTAGTTTGAGTCTGCTATCTGCAGGTTTATCTTTATTTTATCGTTCATACATCTTCTTCTTATTCATTCAACAAAGCGATGCATTTATCGACTTCACGCACTAATTTTGACAATCGCAGCTTCGTCTCTTTTACGTCGCTGCCGTTAAGGCTGATTGCCGTAGCTGTTTTTAGGTTTGTATAGCTGACTTCCAATTCATCGTATTGAGCTTGTACCTTCTCGTTTTTCAGCTTTTCATTTTCGAGAAGCTTCTTCAACTCGGCATTTTCACGCTTAAGTTCATCGTGCAAATAAATCAAATGCCGTAGTTGCGTTTCAAAGGAATTCAATAACTTTTTTTCTTCTTCTGTCATCACTACACCAAAATTGTACACAAAAATACGATTAACTCTGATATTACAAAAACTTTTCGGGAGAAAATGTTCTTTTTCGTCTAAATTAGCTATGAACGGAGGGGAAAGTAGAGTATTGCATAGGAAGCAAATACAGACTGCTTATAATATTATGGTATATTTTAAATTAATGCGAATTAGTAATTGAAAATGAATTGTCATTCATTTTTGTACGATTCTGAATCATTACAAAATCGATTAAATTTTTCTACTGGGTATTTATTTTCAATCTTTCTATTTCTTCTTTCACCTTTTCTCTGTCTCTTCGATGAATAAGGAGTTTGCGGGTGAAGAGTAACAATTTCACCATCTCTTCACCTGTAGCGAGTAGTTTTAAAAATAGTTTCAAGGCTTGAAACAATCTGTTTCACACCGAGAAACACTTCGTTTCGCTACTTGAAACAAAGTGTTTCCCGCCTTGAAACTTTTAGTTTCAAACAAGGTTGAAACTAATTACGAAATAGCTTTACTAATTTTACTCAATGGTGGAATCTGGAGGCTGCAATTTGATTTGATTCACGATGAAGAGCAGGTGAAGGGGCGGCTATTCACCTACAAACTGCTTGTTTATCGGCCATACAGAAGAAAAGTGAAGGAGCTGGAAGAATTGGACGTATTATAGAGAAAGAGCATTGAATGATTCAAAACTATATAAATCTGAATTCTTCTTTTTTGTTGGTATCGTATAAGATTACTATTCAGCAAACTTTTTAACTTCGGTATGTTTTTCAGGAAAGTATTAAGATATAATATCTGGTAGATAAGTCATTAATATACCTCCAAACGTGGCGTCGATGCACGCATTTTGATTTCCGCATCCAACACGATTGAATGATTGGGAGATGCCGGATCTTTGATTTTCTCTAAAATAAGTTCGGCAGCTTTTTTTCCCATCTGGTACAAAGGCGGTTCTACTGTAGTCAATTTGGGATAGACTATGTTGGAAAGTTCAGTTCCTGAAAAACTGGCTACGGCGATTTCTTCGGGTATTTTTTTTCCAAGTTCCCTTAATCTGTTCATAGCTCCAATGGCCAATGTTTCCGTAAAAGCGAAAATAGCATTGAAAGGAATATTTCTTTCCACTAATATATCCGCTGCTTTTTTCCCTTCTTCAAAAGTCATACCGGTTTTTATCAGCATATTATTCTTATCAAAAGGAATCCCGAATTTAGCCAAAGCGTCTTTGTATCCTCTGACACGTTCTATGGAGTTGTAAATATCGTCCGGTCCCTGTATATGAACAATCTGTTTGCGTCCGCTTCGGATCAGACTTTCTACGAGAAAGAATGACTTCATATAATCGTCCACTATTACCTGCGGAACTTCAAGTCCATAGGGAATACGATCATAGAACACCATAGGCATTCCCGCTTGCTGCAAACGAGCATATTCCTCCTTATTCCTTTTATAACTGCAAAGACAGATGATGATGCCATCCACCATGAATCCTTCCATCAGTTGCAGGTTCTCTTTTTCTTTTTCCGGATCTCCTCCCGACTCTGCAATAATCACCTTTATATTTTTGGTGTGAAGCACTTCTTGTATGCCGTTTATTACTCGTGAAGCAAACGGCGTAACCATTTCAGGAACGATCACCCCCACGGTATTGGTATGTCCGTATTTAAGGTTGATTGCTACAGGGTTTGGTCTATATCCCAATCTTTTAGCTGCTTCTATCACCTTTTCTTTCGTTTCTTTACGGATATTCTTGTCATCCCCCAATGCACGAGATACAGTGGAGACGGATATTGACAAATGTCGAGCGATGTCTTTTATGGTTATATACTTCATGCTGAATGATTGTTTAAATCAAAGCAAAGATATTGATTTCAAACAATAAATCCTAATATTGGAGTAAAATACGAATCCCATTTGCCTTTGTGTAATGCTTTTGTAACGTTTGCAGATTTTGGGAACGTTCCCGCAATCGTTTGCAGGCAAAAGAGTTAGGAAAAAACTTTTTTTCAAGCTCTTGTTCTTTATCTTTGCTACATCAACATGATGTCGAACTAAAGAAAAAGAACTATGAAAACACACCTCTTTTCTTATAAGTGCGGTCGAAAGCACATCAAAGTTTACCATCTATTTGAATTGGTAATAATTAAAGGATAAAAAACGGTCATGGACAAGAAAGTACGAAGTATAGAAATTTCGAAACGGGTTCCAATTGTGGGCAACTATGATGTAGTTGTCTGCGGTGGCGGACCAGCTGGTTTCATTGCGGCCATTGCGGCTGCTCGCAGTGGTGCGAAAACTGCTGTTGTGGAACAATATGGGTTTTTAGGTGGAATGGCTACAATGGGGCTTGTTACTCCTTTGAGTGTTTTCACCTATAATAGTGAAAAGGTGATAGGCGGTATTCCATGGGAATTTATCGAACGGCTGGAGAAGATGGGAGGCTGTATCATTGAGAAACCTCTTGGCAATGTAGCTTTTGATCCGGAGCTTTACAAGCTTTTATGCCAGCAAATGATGCTGGAAGCCGGCGTGGATATGTATATGCACTCTTACTTAAGCGGTTGTCAGGCAAAAGACGGCAAAATATCCTGTATCCTCTTTGAGAATAAGAATGGGACAGAGGCCATTAGTGCCGATATGTATATCGACTGCACTGGGGATGGTGACCTTGCCGCTATGGCGGGTGTTCCGATGCAAACAGATGAATGTAAACCGCTGCAACCTCTTTCCACTTATTTTATATTAGGCGGTGTGGATACAGATTCGCCCATGATAATTGATGCCATGCACCATAATAAACAAGGGCAGAATTGTCATTGCATTGCAGTTCGTGAGAAACTTTTGGCAATGAAAGAGAAGCTTGGTATCCCCGAATTCGGAGGTCCTTGGTTTTGCACCACTCTTCGTCCGGGCGAAGTAACGGTTAATATGACCCGTACTGCAGGAAATGCCATTGATAATAGAAATTTTACCGCAGCGGAATGTCGCTTACGGGAAGACGTATTTAAAATAGCACGAATCTTTAAAGAGAACTTTGAAGAGTTTAAAAACAGTTATGTGACGACCGTCGCCGTACATGCCGGTATTCGTGAGACACGTCGTATCAAAGGTGTACATACCATTACAGCAGAAGAATATGTGAATGCTTATAAATATCCTGATAGCATATCACGCGGCGCACATCCTATAGATATCCATGTCGCTGCAGGTGCGGAACAGAGCGTAACTTTCCTTAAAAAAGCGGCGTATGTACCTTATCGCGCTCTTATAGCTGAAGATTTCCCGAATCTGCTCGTAGCAGGGCGCTGTATTAGTGCTGATAAGACTTCCTTTGCGTCACTTCGCGTTCAGGCAAGTTGTATGGGGGTAGGACAAGCCGCAGGAGTAGCAGCCGCACAATGTATAAAGGCAGGTGTGACCGTACAAAAGGCTGATATTCACAATCTCATAGAGGAATTGAAGAAACTTGGAGCAATTATATAAAGAAGAACCAGAATATGGAACAGTTAGATTATATTATTATTTTACTCTACTTTCTCGGACTGATTGCCGTGAGTGTTGTGATGTCCCGGAAAATCAAAAACTCCGAAGATATGTTTATTGCCGGGCGAAATTCTTCGTGGTGGCTGTCGGGAGTCTCTTCCTACATGACTATCTTCTCGGCAAGTACCTTTGTCGTTTGGGGAGGCGTTGCTTATAAATCGGGACTTGTTGCGGTAGTTGTTGCACTTTGTCTTGGCGTAGCATCGTTTATTGTCGGTAAATGGATCTCGGGCAAATGGAGGGAGCTACGTATTAAATCTCCGGGGGAGTTCCTTACCATCCGGTTCGGACACCGCACGGTAAGTTTTTATACGATTTCAGGAATTATAGCCCGTGCGGTGCATACGGCAGTGTCTCTGTATGCGGTAGCGGTTGTGATGTGTGCATTAATCAAAGTCGATGGTGGCAGTATTTTTGCAAGTACAGGTATGATGGGCGATTCACCGATGGGTTACCTAAGTATTTGGTGGGCGCTTCTTATCCTTGGTGCCATCGCTCTTGGATACACCATTGCCGGAGGATTTCTTGCGGTACTAATGACTGATGTAATTCAGTTCGGAGTACTTCTGGCCGTGGTTGTATTTATGATACCTCTTTCATTTAACGCAGTTGGAGGCGTAAGTGCATTTATTGATAAGGCCAGTGAGATACCGGGATTCTTCTCGGGCACATCTCCGACCTATACGTGGGGGTGGCTTTTACTGTGGATATTTCTCAATGTGTCCATGATTGGCGGTGACTGGCCGTTTGTACAGCGATACATAAGCGTGCCTACTGCAAGAGACGCAAAAAAGAGTACTTATTTAATCGGACTTCTTTATATCGTCACTCCTCTCATCTGGTATCTTCCTACCATGATTTATCGTGTGATGGAACCCGGACTTGCGCTTGATTTGGATGCAACCACAATGACTTTCAACGGCGAACACGCTTATGTGAATATGAGCAAACTCGTGCTTATGAAAGGAATGGTCGGCATGATGTTGGCAGCGATGCTATCGGCTACATTGAGTAATGTTTCGGGCATTTTGAATGTATATGCCAATGTATATACCTATGATATTTGGGGACACAAAGAGAAAAACCGTCAGGCAGATGAGAAAAAGCGTATCAAGGTAGGACGTCTCTTCACATTTGTCTTTGGACTTGTGATAATTGCCCTGTCAATGCTCATTCCTTTTGCCGGAGGTGCCGAAAAGGTGGTAGTAACCCTTCTTACTATGGTGATGTGTCCTTTATATATTCCGTCGATATGGGGACTGTTCTCGAAGCGGCTGACAGGCAACCAACTTATTTCTGCAATGATTCTTACCTGGCTCGTTGGTATTATGGCTCGCGTCATAATTCCCGCCTCCGTTATTAGTCCAAGCCTTATAGAGTCAGTTGCCGGTTGTGTACTTCCTGTACTTATCCTTGCAATCATGGAAGTTTGGTCGGCACGTAAAAAGTATGAAGATAATGGTTATCAAGCCATTTGTGAATATACTGATCCTGAAGCCGATCGCGAACCGACATTAAAGGAGAAAAAAGCGGTATTAATCTATTCGCATTTGGCTGTTAACTGCTTCTGTATTACCATTGGTGTCGTTGCGCTCTTACTGATAGGTCTGCTTATTGCTGGCGATCCGAAGACTCTTGCGGTCAAAGGAATTGTGATAGGAAGTATCGTACTGATGATTGCCATGATACTTGCTTATGTGATATACAGAATTATATATGCAAGACGTCTGAAAATGTCTAGCTAGTCAATTATTAATAACCCTAAATACTAATCAAATGAATCTAAAGATGTTATTGTTTGCAAGTGTGTCGCTTGTGCTTTTTGCATCTTGTCATAACTCGGATGAACCGTATATGACACTCGCGACAAAGACACTTGATGTAGAAGCAGAAGGTGGGCTTTTCACTGTTGACCTTTCATCTAATGTCTATTACAGAGTCAATAACGATTGCCAGACCGATGGAAGCGATAGCCATTGGGCAGTTGTTGATTCGCATGAGACACAAGGTGAGATTACTAAGTTTACAATCAAAGTCTCTGAAAATTCGTCGACTAGTTCACGTGTCGGTGCCATTCGTTTCATTGGCGATGATGTAACTCCTCTAAAGCTGGTTATTACCCAAAAGATGATTGTTCCGAAAGGTATCAGTCCTATCACCGAATCGATTGACGCAACTACAACAGAATCTTCGTTCAAAGTCTTTGGAGATAAAGAGTGGAAGGCTGTGTGTACAGATGCGGATGTGACCGTTTCTCCTGCAAATGGGGTAGGCGAATGTGATATTAAACTTACTTTCCCGGAGAACAAGACATTTGCCAAAAGGACAATTAAAGTAACGGTAACCATCCAGGATGATACAGACTATACCTATACTCTTGTACAAGATGCTTTCTCGGGCATTTTGGCTGATTGGGACTTGAAGAGTTTAACTGCCAACACAAGTGGAACATTTGCTGATGATGAGGCACAGTCTGTATTCCCGGGAACCAATGGCAAGTATCTTGCTCCGAGTGCCGGAAGTGGTAAGATTGAGTATTGGGCATGTGACCGGACAGGTTATGTAGCGCAGACTGCCGTATGCAGCCGTGCCGTAGGTGGTAATGGTGACCCGTATGTATCAGGAGCTATTCCGGGTGATTATTGGTATGTCTATGGGGATATGAAAGGTACGACCATTCCTGCCGGTACCAAGATACACTTCTATTTTGTGACCAAATTAGGAACGATGTGTTCCAACTACTGGATGATCGAGTTCAAGGATGGAGAAGAATGGAAACCGGCTCTTCCGACTTCGACTCTTCAGGAAAGTGCGACAGAGACACTGTCGGGTGCACCTATCAATTATTCGGCAACTATTACCTACAACTTTGCGGGAATGTTGCTCGATGAAAAAAACAATGGCGCATATATCCCTGCCGAAGGAATATTTACCACGACTAAGGATATGGATGAGATTGTGTTAAGATTTGGACAGGCAGGCCGTCTATGTCTTAATGGCGCCAAATTCGCTGGAAAGTATATAGACTGTACACACGCAAGCGGCCAGACACGTTTTTCAGCGCAACATCCGAGTAACCCTGAAACAGGTGAGGCAATCAGAGAATATAACGAACATGTATTGCTTGAAATCGTAGAATAAATAGTATGAAAAAAAGTATATTAAGCCTGTTATTGGCATGTTTCCTGCAAATCAATCTGGCTTTTGCACAGAATGTAATGAAGGGTGTCGTTAGCGATGCCAATGGTCCTCTTGTCGGAGTGGTGATCCACGATAAAGACAATGCAAAAGGTACTACCTCCGATATGTCGGGAAAGTATGCGCTCAATGGCGCTGAATCAGGCCATACAATAGAATTCCGTTATCTTGGTTATGTGACCGAGACTGTGGTATGGGATGGTAAAAGTGTAGTAAATATAAAACTTAAAGAGGATGCTGTACAACTTGAAGAGACGGTTGTTATCGGTTATGGATCTGTAAAGAAGAAAGATCTTACAGGTGCGGTCGGTGTAATCAACAGTTCGCTTATTGAGAAACAGAGTACGTCTCAACTTTCACAATCTTTGCAAGGACTGATTCCGGGACTGACGGTTACCCGTTCGAGCAGTATGCCGGGAGCGAGTGCTACGGTTCAGGTGCGTGGTGTGACAACAATGTCTGATTCGAGTCCGCTTATCCTTGTCGATGGTATGATGGTCAGTAGCCTCGATAATATAGCAAGCGAAGACGTACAGCAGATTACTGTACTTAAAGATGCGGCTTCTGCATCCATCTATGGTGCCCGTGCTGCTGCCGGTGTTATCTTGATAACGACTAAGGAGGCAACCGAGGGACAGCTTTCGATCGGTTATAACGGAGAGATTTCGTTGTCTTCTCCTACCGAATTTCCGAAATTCCTGACCGACCCTTATCACTACATGACAATGTATAACGAATGGTCGTGGAACGATGCCGGTAATCCTGCGGGAGGCGAGTTTGCCAACTATTCACAGGACTACATCGACAACTATGCTACCAACAACAGGTATGATCCCATTCAATATCCTATCTATGATTGGAAAGACGCTATTCTTTCGAATACTGCTATGCGCCATAAGCACAACTTGACCATGACGTATGGCAACAAGGTAATCAAGAGCCACACTTCCGCTACCTACGAAAATGCCGACGCTATCTATAAAGGTTCAAACCACGAAAGAATCTCTATCCGTTCGCGTAATAATCTGAAGATTAGTGATAAGCTCTCCGGTTCTATCGATTTCTCGGTACGTTATGCCACGAAAAATGATCCGACTTCCGGTAGTCCGATTCGTGCAGCTTATATGTATCCTTCCATTTATTTAGGACTTTATCCGGACGGCCGTGTTGGTCCCGGTAAAGACGGCAGTCTTAGCAATACGCTTGCCGCCTTATTGGAAGGCGGAGAGAAGAAGACCGTATCCAACACAATGACCGGTAAATTCTCGTTGAGCTATAAGCCCATAAAAGATTTGACCCTTACTGCCAATCTGACTCCTACCGTCGGAACTGTTTCGATCAAGGAGATGAAGAAAGCCATACCTGTTTACGATGCATACGAAACCGATGTTATGCTGGGATATGTTTCGGGATATACTTCCAATTCGTTAAGTGAAGAACGCCGTAACATCAAATCATTGGAGAAACAATTCATCGCTACATACGACAAGACCTTTAGCAAGGTACATAACTTCAATGCCATGGTCGGTTATGAAGATTATAGTTATACGTATGAAACGATGTCGGGATCGACCAACGATATGTCTTTGTCTTCTTTCCCTTATCTTGATTTGGCGAACAAGAATGCTCTTGCCGTAGCCGGCAATTCTTATCAGAATGCATACCGTTCATTTTTTGGCCGTGTCATGTATAATTACGACAGCCGTTACTACCTCCAGCTCAATGCTCGTGAAGACGGATCTTCACGTTTTCATAAGGATCACCGTTGGGGATTCTTCCCGTCCGCATCGGTGGGGTGGGTCATCTCTAACGAGAAGTTCATGCAAAACATAACCCCGATAAACTATCTGAAGTTCCGTGCCTCTATCGGTACGCTCGGTAACGAGCGGATTGGAAATTATCCTTATCAGACATACATTTCGTTCAATAATGCCATTATGTATGACAGTGCAGGTTCTACGCCCCAATCTTCGATGTCTGCCGCTCAACAGGATTATGCGTATGAGAATATCCATTGGGAGAAAACACAGAGCTGGGATATAGGTGTGGATGCCGCTTTCTTTAACAATCGTCTTGACTTTAGCGCAGACTATTATTATAAGAAGACAACAGATATGCTCTTGTCAGTGGCAATCCCGTCGTTTACAGGTTATTCGGCACCTGACAGGAATGTAGGTAAAATGCATACCCGCGGTTGGGAAGTGAAACTCGGCTGGTCTGACCGTATCGGAGATGTAAATTATGCGGTAAGTTTTAATATCTCTGATTACAAGTCTATAATAGATAATCTTAACGGCAAGCAGCAGTTTAACAGCGATGGTACCATTATTACTGAAGGTGCAGAATATAACTCCTGGTACGGATATAAAACTGCAGGTTTGTTCCAGACCGCAGAGGAAGTCAGTGAAAGCGCTCTGCTTTCGGCTTCTACCAAACCGGGTGATGTGAAATATGTAGATGTCAGCGGTCCGGACGGCACTCCTGATGGAATTATCAATGAGACATACGACCGCGTAGTGCTTGGCAGCTCATTGCCACACTATCTATATGGAGGTTCTATTAGTTTGGGCTGGAAAGGTCTCTCTTTCTCCTTACTCTTCAATGGTGTCGGGAAACAACTTTCACGCCTCACCGAGAGTATGATTCGCCCCATGCAGGGACAATGGCTTCCGGCTCCGTCAGTCCTTCTGAACGACAATGGCAGCCGTAATTATTGGAGTGTATATAACACTGCAGAGCAGAACGCGGCAGCCAGCTATCCCCGTTTGAGTCATCAGGGCGGTGAATACAACAACTACAAAATGTCGGATTACTGGCTCAAGAGTAGTGCCTATATGCGTATAAAGAATATCAACGTTGGCTATACAGTTCCTAAAAAAATCGTCTCTAAAGTCGGAATCAAGGGACTTCGGGTGTACGTCAATATCGATGATCCATACTGCTTTGATAGTTATCTTTCGGGATGGGACCCTGAAGCAGGCGCTTCTACCTATATCACACGCACTTATACATTTGGAGTGGATATCAAATTCTAATGGAGTATGAAAAAATTACATAATATGAAAAAAATACATGTATTGATTTGCATGATAGCTCTTCTATCTGTAACTTCTTGTGTGAACCTCGATCTGAATCCTCCTTCAGCCGCATCCAGTGAAAATTGGTTCTCGTCACCGGAGGAAGTTCGAATCTCGTTGAACGATTTTTATCGCAGTACCTTCTTTGTTATAGAAGAAGGTTGGACGCTGGACCGTAATACGGATGACTGGGCACAACGAACCAACATTTATACCATTGCGGCAGGTTCACTGAATGCGTCTTCTACAAGTAATCCTAACATCAAGACTGTTTGGAGTTACACGTACAAGAACATTAGTCGTGCCAACCGAATTTTGGAGGCACTCGACAAACTTGAAGGCAAATATTCCACTACTGAACTGAATACGCTTCGTGCCGAAGCCCGTTTTTTCAGAGCGTTTGCTTATTCACGTTTGATTACTCTTTGGGGAGATGTTCCTTTCTACGTGACTTCGATTACTCCGGAGGAAGCATTTGAGATGGGGCGTACCGACAAAGCTGTCGTTCTGAAACAAATTTATGACGATTATGACTATGCCGCAGAAAATTTGCCGGCCGCAAATAATAATAGCGGCGCCACCCGTGTGGACAAAGGAACGGCTTATGCTTACAAGGCTCGTACCGCTCTCTATCAACACGACTACGGGACTGCCGCAAAGGCTGCGCAAGACTGTATAGATCTGGAAGTATATGACTTGGCCCCTGATTATGGAGAACTTTTCCGCGACAAAACAAGAGGAAGCAAAGAAGTTATCTTCTCTGTTGCTCACTCAAGCGACCTTGAGTTGGATGAAAACGGTAAACCTACTACACAGGCTATCGGTTCCTTTATTGCCCGTTCGGCAGGCGGTACACATAACGCACAACCTTCGTGGGAACTTCTTGCTGTCTACGAAATGACGAATGGCAAGACGATTGATGAACCGGGCAGCGGTTTTGATCCTCACGATCCATTTGCCAACCGCGATCCCCGTTGCCTGGAAACATTTGCTGCTCCCGGCAGCCGTATCTATGGTATTGAGTGGAATCCTGCGCCAAACGCACTCGAAATAATGGACTATACGCAAAATCGTATGATTACAAACAAAGATTCCAAAGGCGGTTCGGATGCTTCCAACTGTGCTTACAATGGTTGTTGCCTGCGCAAAGGCGCGCAAGAATCATGGCGTACTACTTTGTATAACGACAACCCCGTTATTCTTATGCGTTATGCCGATGTTTTGTTGATGTATGCCGAAGCTAAGATTGAACTGGGGGAGATTGACGCTACTGTCCTTGCTTGCATCAACGATGTCCGTGCCCGTGCTTATGGCACCACCCGTACACAAACCAACGACTATCCGTCCATCACGACAACCGATCAGACGGCATTGCGCAAAGTGCTTCGCCGTGAGCGTCGTGTGGAGTTTGCATGGGAAAATCTGCGCTATTTCGATTTGCTTCGTTGGCATCAGTTTGAAAATGCTTTCGGACACAATATGTACGGATTTACCCGTACAGCTAACAGGGCAAAGGAATACTTTGCGGCAGGCAACTGGTTTTGGCCGGAGACTCCGACATTTGACAAAGACGGATTTCCTTCTTTTGAAGCGATGGCCGACGGAACCTATATCGTCCAGCATGGTGAACGTAAGTATGATGAGAAGATTTATTTATGGCCATTGCCAAGTGATGATGTATTGATAATGAATGGAAAACTTGTTCAAAATCCAGGGTACTAACTTTATTAAATAAATGATATTATGAGCATTGGAGAAATTTTATTGCGCAGTCGCTATCAACCATTGAAAAGGGTGTTGAGCTATGATGTATTCAACACCGGCTTTAACGGTTGGATGACATTGATGCCTAACTTTACGGAATATCCCGATTTTGATGTTCCCAAGACATTGGTCAATAAAGACCAGTGGCCACCGGTCATGCTTAGTTCCGCTACTTTCAGGTATCCGGGCACTCACGGAGCTATGTCCGGCACTTACTCTCTTAAACTTTCGACAAGACCTGTTGCCGCTCCTTATACGGAGATTCCGGCGGAAGGTTGTCTGGGACATGCCATTAAGCGGCTTTCGTTCTCTCGTCCGGGCTGCAAATATTTGCAGATAGAATGTTGGTTTACATACACGGCGGAGCAGGATGTGGTGGATGGCGGTGACCGTCCGCAACCGGGTTTGCATGAGAGTTCCATCCGCGATTTTGGTATGGGATTCGATGTACAGGAGGGTGGAAAACGTTACCATGTAGGAATTCGCTATCTCAATGCAGTAGATGGCAAATTAATGCAGAAGTGGCAGTATGAACATTCCAATGAAGACATAACCGACCGCGATTGGGCTTATGGACTTGACGGAGACTGGTGTAAGAGGGGAGTCGATCCCTGGTGGTTCGGCCGCCGTTATCCTAATGGCGACCACGATGGATTCAAGGATTTGAAAGATGGTCATCAGAAACTCATTTACAATGAGACCGACTGTAAACTCAATTGGCAATACATGCGTCTGAAACTTGACACAGAGCTTCGAGAATATGTAGAGTTCCAATGTCAGGACAAAATTTGGGATATGCGTGGCATTGCAGCCGATACCGTTGACGGATATGGACGTATCGACAATCTTATCAATCCTCTTTTCTGGGTGGGTACTGATACCAATCGTCGTGTATTCTTTTATATAGATTCTGTTGTTGTTTCACAAGAATAAAAGGAGGAATGTAATATATGAAAATGTTTAATGATTCCCATCTTGAGGTAAAGAAGTTCTTTAAAGGTACTTTCTTCACTCATCCTTACGAGGCTGGTTGGGCAGATGAGGCTATATTCTTTGTTATGGTTGAGAAAATAGAAGGAGATCCCGTATTCGAAGGTCGTGTACAACTATCGCAAGACGGTATACATTGGGCTGACGACGGTAGTGAGCCTGTAATCTTCAAAGGACTTGGCCAACATATTATAAAGGTAAATTCAAATTTTGGTAATTATATTCGTCTTGCCGTCAGCATTGAAGGCGGAGAGATGTTTTTAAATCTTCATATAGCATGCAAAGGTTAATATTTATACTTAGTCTGTTCATCCTTGCGATTGTAGGATGCAGCTCCAATGAGTCTCACTCATTTTTGATTCGTCCGGATGGAGGTGGGGAAGATGCTGCCACTGAAATAGAGGTAGGTAAAACGATTCCTGCCTGGCAGGAGGGTGTGATGGATATTCATTTCATCAATACGACTACCGGTGAAAGCATGTTTGTAATATTCCCGGATGGTACGCAAATGCTTATTGATGCCGCAAGTTCGAGTGTTACGACCAACTCTAATAGTAATACGACCAATACCGGTATCCGTAGTCGTTGGGATCCGACTCTGACTTCTACCCGTGGTTCACAGATTATAACTGATTACATTCGTAAGTGTATGGTATGGACAGGTAACAGTACGATTGATTATGCCGTACTTACCCACTTCCATAATGACCACTTCGGCGGTTATACTTCTTCCTTGCCGAAATCTTCCAACTCCGACACTTATTCGTTGATAGGTTTTGCCGAGATTTTCGACAATTTCAAGATTGGTACGCTTCTCGATCGTGGCTATCCCGATTATAACTATCCGTTCAATATGGCGACAATGGCAGACAATGCTCCAAGTTGCAGCAACTATATCAATGCAGTGAAATGGCATGTCGCCAATCAAAAGTTCGATGCTGCGATATTCAAAGCAGGGGCGAATAATCAGATCGTTCAGAAGTATAATCCTGCAAAGTATCCTACTGCAAAGGTGCAAAACGTGGCAGTGAATGGAGAGATCTGGACAGGTTCGGGCACTACTACAAAGAAGACATTCCCTGAACTCTCGGAGATTACATACGAAAACAGTAAGAACATTACCTCCAGTGATAATTGTCCGCCGGAGAATATAACCAGTTGTGTGATGAAAGTTTCGTATGGCAACTTTGATTTCTTTGCCGGTGGTGACCTTCAGTATAACGGACGTTCGAGTCATGCGTGGAAAGATGCCGAACTGCCCTGTGCAAAAGCAGTGGGTCAGGTGGAACTATTGAAAGCTAACCATCACGGTGTAACCAACACCAATCAGGTGGATGCTCTGAAAGCACTCAATCCACAAACGATTGTTGTCAATTCGTGGGTAGATTGTCATCCCCGTACCGATATACTGAATTCGATGGAGACAACACTCCCTGCGTGTGACATGTTTATCACTAACTTCTGGCAAGGCGATCGCCCCAGCGGAGTAGACGACCGGGTTACGGCGGAAGAGGCTGCGAGAGTAAAGGGATATGATGGACATATTGTAGTTCGTGTGACCGATGGGGGAAACAAATACAGAGTTGTGACAATCACAGATTCTGACGGGGCAATGACTGTTAAGACTATTTCCGGTCCATATACAAGCAGATAATGAATACAAAATATTATGATGTAATAGTAGCAGGTGCAGGTCCTGCCGGGATATGTGCGGCTGTAGCCGCCGCCCGGCAAGGAGCACGTGTTGCTCTTATCGAAAGATACGGAGTCATCGGAGGTAACCTGACCGCCGGGTATGTCGGCCCTATTCTCGGTAGTGTAAGCAAGAACACGATGCGCGATGAGGTTTGTGCTATTCTTGGCGTCAAAGACAATGACTGGATTGGCGAACATGGAAATGCTCACGATTTCGAAGAGGCAAAACTTACATTGGCAGAATTTGTCGCCAGGGAAAAGAACGTCGATGTCTTTTTGCAATGTTGCGTGTCGGATGTTATTCGTGACGGAAAGGTGGTAAAAGGCATTAAGTGTGCAAGTAACGAGGGGACGCTCTGTTTTGAAGCCGCGGTTACAATTGATTGTACCGGTGATGCCATAGTATCTTTTCTTGCCGGTGCAAAAATAGAAAAAGGACGTGCTGACGGACTCATGCAGCCTGTAACCCTTGAATACACCATTGATGGCGTAGATGAGTCGAAAGGAATTATCTGCATTGGAGATGTAGACAATGTTCAATTGAATGGCGAGTGTTTTCTTGATTGGTGTAAAAAGAAAGCCGATGAGGGCAAACTTCCCCGGATGCTTGCTGCCGTGCGTTTGCATCCGTCGGTCAGACCGGGTTGCCGTCAGGTAAATACGACACAAGTCAATAGAGTGGATATTACTTCGGTAAGCTCTATTTTCGCCGCCGATCTTGAACTTAGGCAACAGATACGCCTCCTGACTCAATTCTTGAAAGAAAATTTGCCGGGTTACGAAAACTGTAGAGTGATCGGAAGTGGTACAACAACCGGAGTGCGCGAAAGCCGCAGGGTGATGGGCGACTATGTGATCGATGCCGATGAAATGGCGGAAGGCTGCCGTTTTGCCGATGTGGTGGTACATAAAGCATTGTTCATTGTCGATATACATAATCCTGACGGAGCCGGACAGGCGGAACCAACCATCCAATATTGCAAACCATACGATTTGCCGTATCGTTGTTTTCTCCCGTTGGGCTTGGAAGGGCTTCTGGTGGCGGGACGGTGTATATCGGGTACTCACAGAGCTCACGCTTCATATCGTGTCATGAGTATTTGCATGGCGATGGGAGAGGCAGTTGGTATTGCTGCTGCCATGAGTGCGTCACAGCACTGTACTCCGCGGGCTCTCGATGTAGGAGAGTTGCAGAAACGGCTTGAGTCGTTAGGCGTAGAGCTGTTCGATTAACGTAGAACATAATCATACTTTAAATTTATAGAGCATACTTATGAAAAAGATATATTTGTCTGTCGTGTGCTTACTGATCTCTATTCCCCTTATCGCCCAGTTGTATGTAGAGCCGGAGAAAGAGGTGGAGTGCTCTGTCTTCCTGGCAAAGGAAGGACGGGGGCGGGCACAGCAAGGACTTGAAATATGGGATGATTACATATTCTCGTGCGAGGATGGAGGGCACGTGAATATCTATGATTTCAAAAGTGCCGATCCGAAACCTGTGGCAGGCTTTGAGTTGGCGTCCTCCCATCCGGACAACCATGTAAATAATGTATGCTTTGGCGTCGAGACAAAACGCGGAGCATCGTTTCCTCTCTTGTATATCACAAACGGGAAGGTAGGAAGCGAGTTGGAATGGTTGTGTTTTGTGGAGAGCATCACCCGTCGTGGGAAACGTTTTAGCAGCGAAATCGCACAGACAATTGAACTCGATGGCTCGAAGTGGGCGGAGAAAGGGTATGTCCCCATCTTTGGTGCACCAAGCTGGCTGGTCGATCGGGAACGGGGATTTATATGGATATTCTCGGCACGTAAACGTACTGTGGCGAAGGTGACAAAGCATGCGTGGGAAAACCAGTATGTCGCCACCAAATTCCGCATACCGTCGTTGAGTGAGGGCGCAAAGGTGCGCCTCGACGAAAATGACATTCTCGATCAGGTGGTGTTCCCCTATGAGGTATGGTTTACGCAAGCGGGCTGTATGCATGATGGTAAAATCTATTTCTGCTTCGGAGTTGGGAAACAGGATGACAGCCGTCCTTCCTGCATCCGGGTGTACGATACGGATAGGCGGACAATTACTGCCCGATACAATGTGCAGGAACAGGTTATTTACGAACCGGAAGATATTGTGGTCAAAGACGGAGTTATGTATGTCAATACCAATACGAATGCGAAAAAGACGTCTGATCTTCCTTGCATATTCAAACTCTCTCTTCCGAAAGAAAAGCCGGTGGCCGAAAATCCTCTCGACGAGATACGCAGGGATCCGGAACGTGCGGGCGGCGTGTATTATGTGACCGATCTTTCACATCCGGTTACGCCGGCGCCCAAAGGATATACGCCTTTCTATATAAACGGCTATTTCCGTCATGGAGCGCGTCAGATAGACGATGAGGTGACTTATTCTGCCATATACGGCGTATTGGAGAAAGCTCATGCCACAAACAACCTTACCGATTTTGGGAAAGCCTTGTACGAACGTCTTGAACCGTTCAAGAAGAATGTGTTTTACAAAGAAGGCGATCTGACACAAATCGGTTATCGTCAGACAAGGGAGATAGGCCGGAGGATGGTACAAAACTATCCGGAAGTATTTGAAGGCCATCCCTATTTGAAGACTAACGCAACGAATGTGCTTCGGGTGGCGGCCACCATGCAATCTGTAAATTCGGGCATTTTGTCGCTACGCCCCGGGCTTGAATGGGCGGAGATAGACAACTCCCGTTCGTTCCTTACCACACTGAATCCATACGGTAACGTATGTCCCGGCAGGAGTCCGCTTGATAAATATATACTTGGTAAGGAAAACAGTTGGTATAAAAAATATCGTTCATATATAGATGAAAAGTTGGATGTGGATGCTTTTTTTAGAAGACTGTTTATAGATGTTACACAAGTAGAAAGTGAATATGACAAGTACGACCTGATCCATCGCTTCTGGTTAATGGCATCACTGATGCAATGCCTCGACCGCCAAGTGCCTATATGGGATATCTTTACAGAAGAGGAAATATTGGCTTGGGTGGAAATCGAGAACTATAAGTATTTTGCGCAGAAAGGTCCTGAACCGGTATCTCACGGGCGTAGTTGGGGACTTGCATCCCGCACGTTACGCCATTTGTTAGACGAATCTGCCGAAGATCTGGTGCGCAAGCGTCATGGTATCAATCTCAACTTCGGACACGATGGCGTTCTGATGGCCATCTTGACCAATTTGCAAGCCGGAACGTGGGCGCGGGAGGCTAGTAATTCCAAAGAAGCGTTGTGGAGTTGGAAGTACTGGGATATTCCGATGGGTGCGAACCTTCAGATGATCTTTTACCAATCAGAAGACAATCCGGACGTTTTAGTTAAGTTTATGCTGAATGAAAAAGACCTCCGGTTGCCGTTGGAAGCGGTTGAAGCATCTTATTACAAATGGAATGAGGTTTATAAATTCTATATAGAACATTGCGACAAGGTGGAAAAATCACTTGCCGAAACATTGAAATTATCGTATGAAGACTTTTAATTATAATCGTGCTGAAATAAAGGCCGGAATAGTACATTTCGGCGTTGGAAACTTCCATCGTGCACATCTCGAAGCTTACACAAATCTATTACTTGAAGATCCGTCACAAAGATGCTGGGGGGTATTCGGAGCCATGATTATGCCTACGGACGGGGTATTGTTCAACGCCCTCAAGAAAGATGACGGCATATATCAGTTGACGACATGCAGCCCTTCCGGCGAACAGGATAGTATGCTGATTGGTTCGCTTGTAGAACTGGCATGGGGGGAAATAGATAGTGAGCCTATCATCGCTAAACTAGCATCGGAGGAGATAAAAATTATCTCTCTCACCATTACCGAAGGGGGATATAAGGTCGATTTTAACCAATCGCGCAGTGTGTTTTGGTATGTAGCCGAAGGACTTAAACGTCGGATGGAGAAAGATTTGCCGATTACGATTCTTTCGTGTGACAACATGCAGATGAACGGCAATGTCGCCAAATGTGCGTTTATGTCATACTTCGAAGCGAAATATCCCGAGGTGGCAGCGTGGGCGAAAAAGAAAGTGACGTTCCCGAATTCGATGGTGGATCGAATCACTCCCGTAACAAAACCGGGTAAGGTTACAGATGTGTGTTGTGAAGACTTTATACAATGGGTGATTGAAGATAATTTCATTGCAGGCCGTCCTGCATGGGAGAAGGTGGGAGTTACATTCACCCATGATGTGACCCCGTATGAAATCATGAAATTAAGTCTTCTCAATGCGTCACATACTCTTCTTTCTTATCCTGCCTATATGGAAGGATTCAGGAAGGTCGATGCTGTAATGGCAGACGAGAGGTATCGTGCAATGATAAAGCTGTTTATGAACAGGGACGTTACTCCTTATGTTCCGGTTCCCGAAGGCGTTGACCTTGAAGCGTATAAAGACCAGCTTATCGAACGATTTTCAAACAAGGCGATCAGCGATCAGGTATCACGGCTTTGCGGCGATGGCATTGCTAAGTTTGCCGTTTATGTGGTACCCATACTCAAACAGATGTTGCAGGATGGGAAGGATATTTCGATAGAGGCTTTCCTGATAGCTGTTTATTGCAAATACCTGATAGGTGCGCGCACCGAGTCCGGTGAAAATATAGCTATCTCCGAACCTCACATCACCCCGGCGGACAGGAAGTTGATTTCCAGAGGATCGCCGGCCGAGTTCTTGAAAATATCACCTTTTGTGTCATTGGGACTGGACAAATATCCTGTGTTTATGGAAAAGTATGAGCAGTTTTATGCTATGCAGGTAGCGGAAGGATTGAAAGTCTTATTACAGTAAACAACTAAAAAATACAAGGCAATGAAGAAGTTTTTCATAACGGTTGTTCTGTCGCTTTCGTGCGTATTGTCGGTTTCGGCACAAAAACAGACGGAGGCGTCAACGCTTAACCTGATAGGTAAGCCGTTTGAATCGACTCCCAATCCGTATCATAGAGTCGATACATTGGTTTATAAAGGTTTTAACAGGACGGAGAATCGACAACTCCGTTGTTCTGCCGGTATGGCTGTGTTGTTTAAAACGAACACGCGTAATATACAGATTACGACAAAGTGGGGATATGTATATTCGAGCCATTCAACCATGCCGATCTCTTATAAAGGATATGATCTTTATATCAAAAATGCAAACGGTCAATGGCAGTATGCGGCAAGCGGTTCATTGAAAGCGTATAAGGGCGAGAAAACCGAGACATTCACGCTCATTGAGAATATGGATGGTACGATGCACGAATGTATGATGTATATGCCGATGTATTCGGAGGTCATTTCTTGTAAGATAGGGATAGATGACGATGCTGTTATCGAACCGTTGAAGTCCGATTTTCGTCACAGGATAGCGGTATATGGCTCTTCGTTTACGCAGGGAGTGAGCACGGATCGATCCGGTATGAGTTATCCCATGCAATTTATGCGTAATACGGGTCTTCAAGTCGTGTCGCTCGCAACAAGCGGACGTTGCCTGATGCAGCCTTACATGCTCGACGTTCTTGCGGAAGTCAAGGCTGATGCCTTTATATTCGATACATTTTCAAATCCTGACGCAGAACTGATAAGAGAGCGCCTGATGCCGTTTATCGATCGGCTTATAGCGGCACATCCGGCTACTGCGTTGATATTTCAGCGTACTATCTATCGCGAACGACGTTCATTTGATACAGTTCTTGATGCGAAAGAACGGGCTAAGGCGGCAACCGTAGAGGAGTTGTTTGCGAAAATCCTCACGAACCCGAAATATAAAGACGTTTATCTGATTACGCCTGATGCTTCCGATGCCCATGAGACATCGGTCGACGGAACTCATCCAAGTAGTTATGGATATGCACTTTGGGCGAAGTCAATAGAGACTCCGGTAATAGAAATTTTAAGTAAATATGGTATAAAATGAGACAAGCGGTATTAGTAGAACCAAAACATATTGAATTTCGTGAAGTTGAGGCGCCTAAGGCGTCGGACCTGAAAGAACATCAGGTGCTTCTGAATATTAAGAGAATTGGTATTTGTGGAAGTGAGATACATTCTTATCACGGATGTCATCCGGCAACTTTTTATCCGGTAGTTCAGGGGCATGAATATTCGGCAGTGGTAGTCGCTACGGGGACGGCGGTTACGATCTGCAAGGCGGGTGACGTTGTCACCGCACGTCCGCAACTTGCGTGTGGGAAGTGCAAGCCTTGTCAGCGGGGAGAGTATAATATTTGTGAAGAGCTAAGAGTGCAAGCCTTTCAGGCAAATGGAGCTGCGCAAGACTTTTTTGTGGTTGATGATGACAGGATTGCGGTATTGCCTGAAGGTATGTCACTTGATTATGGGGCTATGATAGAACCGGTGGCAGTAGCTGCGCATGCAACCATGCGTGGCGGGGACTTGAAAGGTAAGAATGTGGTTGTATCGGGTGCCGGAACGATCGGTAACCTCGTGGCGCAGTTCGCTAAGGCAAGAGGAGCCAAACGGGTTCTTATTACCGATGTGAGTGATTTCAGACTTGAAATCGCTCGTAAATGTGGCATAATAGATACGCTCAATGTAGCTAAGACGCCGCTCAAAGAAGGAGCGAAGAGGCTTTTCGGGGATGAAGATTTTCAAGCTGCGTTTGAGGTTGCCGGGGTTGAGTCGAGTATTCGTTCGCTTATGGAGTGTATCGAAAAAGGGAGTACCATCGTTGTAGTGGCGGTATTTGGCAAGGATCCGTCGCTTAATATGTTCTATTTGGGAGAGCACGAACTGAAGGTGAACGGAACGATGATGTATCGCCATGAAGATTATCTTACGGCTATCGATCAGGTAAGTTCGGGAGCTATCTGTCTCGAACCGCTTATTTCGAATCATTTTCCGTTTGAGCAGTATGACGAGGCATATAAATTTATAGACGAGAATAGTGCAACATCCATGAAAATAATTATTAAACTATAAAACCATGAAAATAATAGGTATAGGAGAAGTTGTTTGGGATTGCTTCCCGGAAGGTAAGAGACTTGGCGGAGCGCCTATCAATTTCTGCTTTTTTGCGAAGGAATTGGGAGCAGAATCATATCCCGTTACGGCAATAGGTGGCGACGAACTCGGTGATGAAACATTTACGGTGCTTAAAGAGACCGGACTTGATTTAGGATATATTTCCCGTAATATTTTGCCGACAGGTAAAGTGCTTGTGTCGTTGAATGAGGCCGGTGTACCGCAATATGAGATTGTTGAGAATGTTGCTTGGGATGCTATCGAGTGTAGTCCTGCGACCATGAAACTTGTCAGCGATGCAGATGCTGTTTGTTGGGGCTCTTTGGCACAACGAAGTGAAAAGTCACGTGCTGCAATCTTGAGACTCATAGATGCCGTGCCGGATACCTCTTTGAAGGTGTTTGATATTAATATCAGGCAACGTTTTTATTCGACAGACTTGATTGTGGAATCCTTGCAAAAGGCAAATGTGCTCAAATTGAATGAAGACGAATTGCCGTTATTGATTTCTCTTCTTTCCCTTTCGACTGATTTTGTGGAAGCTATCGCAGAACTCATTGCTCGTTTCTCGCTCAAATATGTTATATTCACACAGGGGGCAGTACGTAGTGGCATATATGATGTAAGTGGGGAAGTGTCATCCATAAACACACCTAAAGTCGAGGTGGCCGATACTGTAGGTGCAGGCGACTCGTTTACTGCTACCTTTGTTGTGAACATACTTAGAGGGGTGTCGGTTGCTGAATCACACCGCAAAGCGGTAGATGTATCGGCATATACTTGTACACAAAGGGGGGCTATTAATCCGTTGCCGGATAGTAAAAAGTAATCTCTTTTGATTGCATTTTATAGATAACTCCAGTTAAATAGTTATTTTTGCAGAAATAACTGATTTTTACGAAATAAAGAAACCCATGTTGAAAATATTAGTAACCTACGCCGTACAAGGCGAATTTGTAGAACTTAAATGGCCGGATATAGAACCTTACTACGTTCGTACAGGTATTGGTAAAGTGAAATCAGCCTTTCATTTGGCAGAGGCAATCCGTCAGGTACAACCGGACTTGGTGCTCAATATCGGAAGTGCCGGAACAGTCAATCATCAGGTAGGAGATATTTTTGTATGCCGCAAGTTCGTAGACCGTGATATGCAGAAAATGAAAGAGTTCGGATTGGAGTGTGAGATCGATTCATCAGCTCTGCTCGAAGAAAAAGGTTATTGCACGCATTGGACGGAACATGGAATCTGTAATACGGGAGATGGCTTCCTCACCGAGTTGACTCACGTTAGCGGAGATGTTGTAGATATGGAAGCATACGCACAGGCATTTGTCTGCCGTTCAAAAGAAATCCCGTTTATTTCCGTGAAGTACGTGACTGACATAATTGGCCAGAATTCCGTGAAACATTGGGAGGATAAACTTGCCGATGCACGGCAGGGACTATCGCATTACTTTAACGTCTTGAAAGAAAGAATATGATAAGTGACTCCTGCGGCTATCAATCCCAGGAGAATCTTTACCCATATAAAAGGAATTAGGAAGAAAATGCAATAAAGCATCGTTCCCCACATTAATACGAGAGAAATTATTTTGGCACGGAGAGGAATCGCCTTGTTTTCGCGGAAATTGCGGATATAAGGACCGAAGTGCCGATGATTGAGCAGCCAGTTATATAATCGGGGTGACCCTTTGAAATAAAGGGCAGCGGTGAGCAATAGAAAAGGGGTAGTAGGCAGTAGCGGCAGAAAGATGCCGAGAATACCGAGCGCAAGGGAAATACTACCTAAAACAATATATAGAGTTTTCATGCGGCAAAGATAGTGCAAAAAAAGGGAAAAAATAACACTCTTTGCTGGATGAAAACTCTATTTTATATTACCTTTGCCGTTGCATCGAGGTGACATTAGATGCGTGTAACTATTAAAATACATACACTCATGTTTACAGTAATCAAACGCATGGAGATCTCGGCTTCTCATAAGCTGGTACTCCCGTATCGCAGTAAATGCGCCAGTTTACACGGTCACAACTGGATTATCACCGTCTATTGCCGTTCCGCACGGCTCAACTCCGAAGGGATGGTGGTAGATTTCACCCGCATCAAAGAAGTAGTCACGGAGAAACTCGACCATCAAAATCTGAACGAAGTACTCCCATTTAATCCCACAGCGGAGAATATCGCCCGGTGGGTATGCAAACAGATTCCTCAATGCTATAAAGTAGAAGTGCAGGAATCGGAAGGAAACATTGTCATCTACGAGAAAGATCCCGTCGGCGCAGAAGGACAAGAATAGCAAACCAAACAAATTTTGATGATGAGAAAGATTAATGAAATCTTTTACAGCTTGCAGGGCGAAGGCTACCATACCGGAACTCCGGCCATCTTCGTCCGTTTTTCCGGCTGCAACCTGAAATGTGACTTTTGCGACACACAACACGAAGAAGGAAGAATGATGACCGACGATGAAATTATCGCCGAAGTGAAAAAATATCCTGCCGTCACTGTTGTCCTTACGGGCGGCGAACCTTCCTTATGGATAGACGATGAATTGATCGACCGTTTGCACCAGGCAGGTAAGTATGTGACTATCGAAACCAACGGTACACGCCCCCTGCCGGCAGCTATCGACTGGGTGACCTGCTCCCCCAAACAAGGGGTGAAACTTGCCATCGACCGGATGGATGAAGTGAAAGTGGTCTATGAAGGACAAGATATAAGTATTTTTGAACTACTTCCGGCCGAACATTTTTTCCTCCAGCCTTGTTCTTGTAATAACACTGCTTCAACAGTGGACTGTGTAATGCGACATCCCAAATGGAGACTCAGCCTGCAAACACACAAATTAATCGACATCCGTTGAACGAAATAGACGGGTGATGCGGAAGAAGCTTAAATTATTACAAAATATAGTATGAAAGTAGGTTTGTTTATTCCTTGTTATATCAATGCTATTTACCCCAATGTGGGAGTGGCATCGTATAGACTATTGAAAAGTTTGGGAGTAGACGTCGATTATCCGTTGGATCAGACTTGTTGCGGACAACCGATGGCAAATGCCGGTTTTGAAGATGAATCGATGAAATTGGCACTCCGTTTTGACGATCTGTTCCGGGAATACGATTACATCGTCGGCCCTTCCGCCAGTTGTGTGGCATTTGTGAAAGAGAATCATCCGGGCATTCTGGAGAAAGAAGGACATGTTTGTCAGAGTGCGGGAAAGATTTATGATATTTGTGAGTTCATTCACGATGTCTTGAAACCTTCCAAAATTCCTGCACGCTTTCCTCATAAAGTCAGTATTCACAATAGCTGTCATGGGGTGCGCGAACTGTTGATTTCCGCTCCTACCGAACTGAACATCCCTTATTACAATAAATTGCGTGACCTGCTCAATCTGGTAGAAGGCATCGAAGTATTCGAGCCCAGCCATATTGACGAGTGTTGCGGCTTTGGCGGAATGTTTGCGGTGGAAGAGCAGGCAGTCTCCGTCTGCATGGGGCGTGATAAGGTAAAAGATCACATCGCTACCGGAGCCGAGTATATTGTCGGAGCGGACAGTTCATGCCTGATGCACATGCAAGGTGTCATCAAACGGGAGCATCTGCCTATTCAGATTATCCATATTGTAGAAATTCTAGCGTCGCAATCATGAGTACAAAACATTCAAAGGCTGCCGAAAAGTTCTTGCAGGACAGCAAGATGGCAGCATGGCATAATGAAACCCTTTGGATGGTCCGTGCCAAAAGGGACAAGATGAGCAAGGAAGTTCCCGAATGGGAAGAGTTGCGCAACAAGGCTTGCGAGTTGAAACTATACTCCAACAGCCACCTCGAAGAACTTCTGCTGGAGTTTGAGAAGAATGCTACCGCCAACGGCGCCATCGTACATTGGGCAAAAGATGCCGATGAATACTGCGCCATCGTCTACGAAATACTGAATGAGCATAACGTCCACCATTTCATCAAGAGCAAATCCATGCTCGCCGAAGAGTGTGGCTTGAATCCTTTCCTGATGGAGCGTGGCATCGATGTCGTAGAGTCCGATTTGGGCGAACGCATCCTGCAACTGATGCATCTCGAACCGAGCCACATCGTACTGCCCGCCATTCACATCAAACGGGAACAGGTAGGCGAACTATTCGAAAAGGAGATGGGCACGGAAAAGGGAAACTTTGATCCTACCTACCTGACTCATGCCGCACGTAAGAACCTGCGCCATCTCTTCCTCAATGCCGAAGCCGCCATGACAGGCGCCAACTTTGCCGTCGCTTCAACCGGTGACATTGTGGTCTGCACCAATGAAGGAAATGCCGATATGGGTACTTCCTACCCGAAACTGAACATTGCCGCTTTCGGTATGGAAAAGATCGTCCCGGATCTGGACGCATTGGGTGTGTTCACCCGATTACTCGCCCGTTCGGCCACCGGACAACCGGTGACAACATATACTTCTCATTACCGCCGTCCCCGCGAAGGCAGTGAATATCATATTATCATCGTAGACAACGGCCGGAGTGCCTTACTGTCCAAGCCCGATCATATCAAGACACTGAACTGTATTCGTTGCGGTGCGTGCATGAACACCTGCCCGGTGTACCGCCGGAGTGGAGGCTACTCTTATACGTACTTCATCCCCGGACCTATTGGCATCAACTTGGGTATGGCTCACGCTCCGGAGAAGTATTACGATAATCTTTCAGCCTGTTCTCTGTGTATGTCCTGTTCCGATGTCTGTCCGGTGAAAGTAGATTTGGCCGAGCAGATTTACAAATGGCGTCAGGATTTGGACGGATTGGGGAAAGCCAATACGGGAAAGAAGATCATGTCCGGCGGTATGAAGTTCCTGATGGAGCGTCCGGCATTGTTCAACGCAGCCTTGTGGGCAGCCCCGGTGGTAAATGGCCTGCCCCGTTTCATGAAATACAACGATCTCGACGATTGGGGAAAGGGGCGTGAACTGCCGGAATTTGCCAGCGAGTCGTTCAATGAAATGTGGAAGAAAAACAAAGTACAGGGAAAGGAGGAATCCAAATGAGCAGCAGAGAAGATATATTAGCCAGCATCCGCCAGCATACGCAGACGCGTTATGATAAACCGGATATTGCGGATATGAAACGATTGTCATATCCTGATAAGATAGAACAGTTCTGTGCAATCAGCCGTGCGGTGGGTGGTACGGCAGTTGTATTGGGTGAAGGGGAAGATGTGAATGCGGTCATAAGACGGACTTATCCGGATGCTATGCGCATTGCTTCCGTATTGCCGGATATTTCCTGCGCTACATTCAATCCCGATAATTTGGATGATCCGAAAGAGTTGGACGGCACAGATGTTGCCGTAGTGAAAGGAGAAATCGGAGTAGCCGAAAACGGAGCCATCTGGATACCGCAGACGGTGAAATATAAAGCAATCTATTTTATCTCGGAGAAGTTGGTCATTCTGCTCGACCGGAATAAAATTGTAGATACCATGTATGACGCCTACCGCGAACTGGACGGACAGGAATATCAGTTCGGAACGTTCATCTCCGGTCCGTCAAAGACTGCTGATATTGAGCAGGCTTTAGTGATGGGAGCGCATGGGGCACGGGACGTGTTAGTGATATTAACCTAATGTTTCCGTGTTGATTATTCTAAAATAAATTTGGTTTCAAAACAATGGAGTTTTATATTTGTTAGTACAAACGAAATGGAGACTCTGTTGACGCTGTAAAAACAGAGGCTCTATTGATAAGAAATAGAGCTTTTGTTTTATATAAACAGAGCTTCCGTTTGATGTAAATAGAGGCTCTGTTTGGATAAAGTCCGGCTTCCATCGGATGTAATAGAGTCTTTGGGAGAATATAGTCGAATCTCCTTTGATGTAAATAGGATATCTTTTTCTGTTTGTCCATAGTAGATAAATGAATTTGTAGGATAAGAGTAGTAAAACGTTTAATTATAAATTATATGTATGCCAATAAAGTAAAGAAAATAGCCGCCGTCCATGACCTTTCGGGAATGGGGCGCGTATCTCTGACCGTCGTCATTCCTATTCTTTCATCCATGGGCTTTCAGGTCTGTCCGCTTCCTACGGCTGTATTATCCAATCATACGCAATATCCCGGTTTCTCCTTCCTCGACCTGACGGACGAAATGCCGAAGATTATTGCCCAATGGAAGAGGCTGGAGGTAGAGTTCGACGCTATCTATACCGGATACTTGGGTTCTCCGAGACAAATTCAGATTGTTTCTGATTTTATCAGGGACTTTCGTCGGCCGGACAGCCTGATCGTTGCCGATCCGGTGTTGGGAGATAACGGACGGTTGTATACCAACTTTGATGGAGAGATGATAAAAGAGATGCGCCACTTAATCACGAAAGCAGATGTGATTACCCCTAATCTGACGGAACTATTTTATTTATTGGATAAACCCTATAAAGCAGATAACACGGATGAAGAGCTGAAAGAATATCTTCGTCTTTTGTCCGACAAAGGTCCGCAAGTGGTTATCATCACCAGTGTTCCTGTACATGATGAGCCTCATAAAACATCTGTCTATGCTTATAACCGTCAGGGAAACCGCTACTGGAAAGTGACCTGCCCTTATCTGCCTGCACATTATCCCGGCACGGGCGATACTTTTACAAGTGTCATCACCGGCTCTTTAATGCAGGGAGACAGTCTGCCGATGGCATTGGACCGTGCCACACAGTTTATCCTGCAAGGTATTCGTGCCACTTTCGGGTATGAATATGATAACCGCGAGGGGATTCTATTGGAGAAAGTGCTTCATAATTTGGATATGCCAATACAGATGGCTAGTTACGAACTGATTTAAGATAGGCTTTGTGTTGTTATTACTATGCCAATAGGTTGGCACAACAATGCCACCTTGTTTGCATGTCTGTGCCACTGTGTTGGCACAAATGTGCCTTCTTATTGGTATTTATTAAGTTCAGAATCGTACTGTTACTCTTGCCGGGAGTTTTCCACTTGTCCACTTAGGCCCTTCTTTGACAAGCCGGATGGCTTCTTTATCAGCGAATTCACATAATCCATGAATAACAGTGATATTTTGTGGCTTTCCTTCTTCATCAACAAAGAAAGAAAGGACTACCTCCCCCTTAATATCTTTACAGTTATCATCTGTTGGACGAACGAGATTCTCTTTCAGGTATTTCTGATAGCTACGTTTTCCGATGACAGGTTGCGGAGTAATCTCTTTCTTTGCCTGTTCCTTAACCGTCACAACATTTCCGGCAGTTGTTGACTTCTTATTTTTCTTAGCGCCGTATCCCACTACCACCACTTCATTGAGTGCCTGTTTGTTTTCGTTCATGGCAATGAGCATCGTCCGGCTGGTATCTACCCGGATTTCTACCGGATCATATCCGATATACTCCGCTGTCAATCGTTTCTTATCATCCTTTTTGACTAACGAAAATTCTCCATTCATATTTGTGATGGTTCCGATATTCGTTCCTTTATATGTCACACTGGCTCCGATAAGCGGTTCTCCTTTTTCGTCGGTCACCCTCCCTTTAATCATGTTCTTTTGAGGAAGGATAGTCGCTACCTTAGCCAACTTCATTTTCTTATCAGATTCAGATTCGAAAGTATCCATCGTTGCTACTACTTCTTGCAATGCGGCAGTCTCTTCCGACACTTCCTCCATCACCGGCACACCTTGTTGTGGTTGGGAAGTCGCTTGGATTTTGGCAATCATATCTTTCTTATCCGCTTGTCTCGCAGTAATTTCGGAAACAGGAGTGGAATCTTCGGAAGCAGGAGTGGAATCTGTTTTTACCTTTGCGGTAGCCAATGCGATTTCCTTTTGTGGAGTTGCCGGAACTGTTGGAGTTGCAGGAATAGCCGGAGTGGGCGGAATTGCGGGTTCAGCCAACTTGGAGGAAACACTCTCTTTGGCAATGAACACTTCGTCCGTCATACTCTTTTTCAGGAACAGGAAATAACTGCTGACACCGAATCCGATAGCCAGACAGGCAGCGATGCTCCAAGTGATAGCACGGGTGTTCTTTTTCTTTGCCGAATGAGCTACCTGCATCCGCAGTTTCTCGATCCGTTGTTCGTGATTTCCCTCCACCTGGCTGTAACCATCCATAGCATCGGCCAGGAAAGGATCCTGCATCGACTCTCGTTCCAGTCGGTGTGCCTCTTTTCCTTTGCGGAGTCCTCGTATGTAGTCCAATAGTTTCATAGGGCTTGTTTCTTGATACAAATTTTTAAATTTCGCTTTCCGTTCTGGATATAGCTTTTCACATTGTTCAGAGTAAATCCGGTCTGTTCCACAATGTCGGCATACGACATCTCTTCGAGGAAGAAACGCGTAATACTGGTCCGTTGTTCTTCGGGCAACTTTTCGAGACAGTGATGTAATGCCTTCAGTTGTTCCTCCGAACTTTCCTCTTCACTTAATAGATGCAGAAATTCGTCAGATTCCATAATATTAACCGTATAATCTAACGGAATTTCTTTATTTTCCTTCCGTAAAAGTTGCAGGCAATGATTCTTCGCCACCCGGTAGAGCCATGGCTTGAAAACTTTTATCTCATAATTTCCCAGTTTAGGCAATAAATCTTCAAACAACTGCATGACTGCTTCCTGTGCCCGGTCTTCATCATGCAGGTATTTCAGGCAAAGCCCGTACAGTAACGGGATATATCGGTTATATAATTCACCGAAATATTCCGTATCGCCGGACTTCGTATAGTGTATCAGTAATTCCTCGTCCGATAGTTTCGATATGTTTCTTTTGAAAAACAACATCTATTCCTCTTCTTCGTCGATAACGACTTGATATTTTTCTCTCATTCTTTCAAAATCACCTGTTATCTGCTCCAATATTTCATGTGTATCCGTGCTCTTTACCAAAGCGGGCATACCATAATAGATAGATGCTTTGTATGGCAACAGGATCATCTTTCCTTTGGGTAAAGAGCGTCCCATACCGGTCATGAATACAGGAATATATTTCACTTCAGGTCGTAGCGACAGGATACGGGCAATGCCGGATTTTATTTTTCCCATCTGCTCCGGTTTCCCTCTGGTTCCTTCCGGAAAGAGAATCAGTGAATACCCGGCATCGATGGCTTCAAGCATCTTACGGATCGGATCGTGCTCCGAATTTTTTTCCCCTTTTCTTCTGATAAGAAGCGTATTGATGAAAAAGTTGCTGATGGAAGCCTGAAAGCGGGTTTTCCCGAAATAGTCTTCTGCTGCTACGGGTTTGACTTTCCACAAAAGATCGCCGGGCAGGGAAGCCAACAGGCTTAGGGTGTCCAGGTGGCTGTTATGGTTGGCAAGGATAATGAATTGCTTTTCCTTTTTAAGGAAGCGGCAATCGGTGAACTGAACCCCTACGATTAATTTCAGGAACCATTGGAAAACACCTTTATATATAATCTGCATCGCAGCAGCTTGCATGAATCTTTTTTCCATTCTCTCCGTTTAATATGCAATGTAATAAACTAAATGAAAAAATACAGGAGCAGTGTAGGACAGCGAATCTATCCGGTCGAATACTCCTCCATGACCGGGAATACTGTTCCCCATATCTTTAATTCCTTTATCTCTCTTGATAGCGGAGATGACCACGTCTCCCGAGAAGCCGGCAATCGCAAGGAGGGCGCTAACCAGAATAACGTTAGGAGCGGAGAGGGGAGTCAGGAAACCGAGAAAGTAACCAATCGCAGTGGTACTGATGACACCGCCCAGGAAACCTTCCCATGTCTTGTTCGGACTTACTTTCGGAAGAATCTTATGCCGTCCGAGAAGTTTGCCCCAGATAAATTGCATGATGTCATTGATTTCCGTAAGGAATACAAGGAACAACAGCAGGCCCCGTCCTCCAGAGCTGAATCCCGGTAGTTCGGGAAGTGACAGGAGATAAGCGAGGTGGCTGATACCGAATACCGAAAGCATCAGAATCCATTGCAACAGCGCCATCGACTTGGTGATTCCGTGTGTATCTCCCTTTAAAACGAGCCGTAAAGGCAATACGAGGAACATGACTACCGGAATGAAGATGATGAATGCTCCATACCAGGCAAGGTAAGCCAGATAATATTGAATGGGGATAGACAGTATACCCCAAAACAGTGCTCCGCGATCTGCCTCTCTGAATCCCAATACAGAATAAAGTTCTCTGAAAGCAATGAAAGAGAGAAAGGCAAGGAAGAAATAAGAAATGTTATAGCTGATAAATACAGCACCGATAAACATACCCGCCATGATCCACCATGAGCGCGTGCGTGCGGCGAGTTCGCTGATATTTGTTTTCGGAGATATCTTTTTTACAAGGAAAAGAATAAGGCTTGCCGTAACAAGCAATCCGATGATAAGCGAGATGACAATAATCAACTCATCGCTTAATGTAGGGAATATTTTATCCAGTAGATTTTTCATTTTATTTCAGTGTTTGTTGTGTGTGACATGAGGTACAGGCGATGTATCAGTGTCGCGATAAGACCGATGTTGATAATGATTAGAGCGATGAAGCATACCATTCGGTCGTATCCTGAATGGATGGTGCAGGTGGCGACTACAAAGGTTAGCGTCAGTAATGCCATGCGGTGTTGTTTGGCCATCGGACCATTAAAGAAATGCTGATGTGTTTTATAGGCTCCTATCCAGCGGAAATAAGCTGTCATAACAGCAAGAAGAGCGCCCAGCCACCCCAATTCGACTCCGAATCCACCTGCTACATACCCGACGGGAATGATGAATAACGCATCGGCAAAACGGTCGGGCATATCGTTATAAAGATCTCCGTTGGCACTTTTCTTTCCTCCTTCAATGGCGACCATCCCATCGAACAGGTTGCAGAGCAACCGCGACTGCATACAAACGATAAACAGAATATAGGCTACATATTTATTGAAGCCGGGATAAATGACTGTGCCAATCAGCAGGAGGCAACCTACCATAGCGAAGAATACACTCATCATGGAAATTTGATTGGGAGTGACACCCCAACGAGTTAGTTTGCGGGCAATGTTATTAGCCCAGGCCGTGTTTCGCGAGGCTATTTCCCGCCTTCCGTCGACTTCGTTTTTCATATTTGTGATATGTTTATGATTCGCAAATATACACATCATCTGATGAGTGGCAAAGGAATAAGGGAGAATTTTGAAAGGACTCTTTTTTTCTGCCGGATAAAAAAAGTTCAAGTCATTTATGGAATCAGTGTGAAATCTGCATCTCTATAGTAAAAGCGAACTATTAGTAACATTTTAAATAATGAAGTTATGAAAACAAATCAATTCAGAGCAATGATGCTCGTACTGCTGATGGCAGTTGTTTCTTTAGGTATGGTGAACGCGCAAGCTATTACCGTGTCGGGTACTGTGACGGATGCAAAGGATGGAACTCCGCTTGTTGGCTGTTCGGTACAGATAAAGGGTACTACGAAAGGTACGGTAACGAATATGAATGGCCGGTACACGATACAGGCTAAGAAAGGGGAAACGTTGTTGTTCCAGTATGTCGGGTATAAGCAGGAGAGACGGGTAGTAAAATCGACCACGCTGGATGTGAAGATGAAAGCCGACGAACTGGTATTGGAAGAATGTGTGGTGGTAGGATACGGCCATGAGACAAGAGCTGCAAAAGTAATGTCTACTGCTTACAGGGCAGTATGTCCGACTCCGGGAATCATGTATGATGCTGCAAATGCGGAAGAATACGGAGAGTTTCAGGAGAACGGCTTCAAGAGTGTGTCGGATGCTCCGCTTTCTACTTTCTCTATTGATGTAGACGCCGCTTCTTATAGTAATATGCGTCGTTTTATCAATAAAGGTGAACTGCCTCCGGTTGATGCTATCCGTACAGAAGAATTAGTGAACTACTTTTCTTATGATTATCCGAAGCCGACAGGAAGTGATCCTGTGAAAATTACGATGGAATCCGGAGCCTGTCCCTGGAATACTAATCATCGTCTTGTACGTATCGGCCTGAAAGCAAAAGAAATCCCGACGGATAATCTGCCTGCATCTAATCTGGTATTCCTGATTGATGTCTCCGGTTCTATGTGGGGAGCCAACCGGTTGGATTTGGTGAAGTCATCTCTCAAATTATTGGTGAATAACTTACGTGATAAAGATAAAGTAGCGATTGTGACTTATTCAGGTAGTGCCGGTGTGAAACTGGAAGCAACTCCGGGTAGCGACAAACAGAAGATTCGCGAAGCGATAGATGAATTAACGGCGGGTGGCTCTACGGCAGGTGGTGCAGGTATCATGTTAGCGTATAAAATAGCCAAGAAGAATCTGATCTCTAACGGCAATAACCGTATCATACTTTGTTCCGATGGTGATTTTAATGTGGGCGTTTCTTCCGCTGAAGGATTGGAACAATTGATTGAAAAAGAACGCAAGAGTGGAGTATTCCTTACCGTACTGGGTTATGGTATGGGTAATTATAAAGATAAGAAGATTCAGGTGTTGGCTGAAAAGGGAAATGGCAATCATGCTTATATAGATAACTTGCAGGAAGCCAACCGTGTTTTGGTAGGCGAATTTGGTGCTACACTGCATACAGTGGCGAAAGACGTCAAACTGCAAGTCGAATTTAATCCTTCCCAAGTGCAGGCCTATCGTCTGGTTGGTTACGAAAGTCGTCTGTTGAAAGATGAGGACTTTAATAATGATGCTAAAGATGCCGGAGATATGGGTGCGGGACATACAGTGACAGCCTTTTACGAAGTGATTCCTACAGGAGTAAAGAATGAATATGTAGGTAAAATAGACGACTTGAAATATCAGAAGAAAGAGAAAGTGTCCGTGAAGCCGACAGGCTCTAATGAACTCCTGACTGTGAAACTGCGTTATAAAGCTCCGGATAAAGATGTCAGCAAGAAAATGGAACTTCCTTTCGTAGATAATAAAGGAAATAATGTTTCTTCCGATTTCCGCTTTGCTTCTGCAGTGGCTATGTTCGGACAGTTACTTCGGGAGTCTGACTTTAAAGGAAATGCCAGTTACGACAAAGTGATTGATCTGGCTAAACAGGGACTGAATAACGATGATAAAGGATATAGAAGAGAATTCATTCGTTTGGTTGAGGCTGCTAAAGGATTGGAAAGAACAAATAAGAACTAGGAAAGCAAACAGGAGTCACTGGAAATGTACATTATATTATTATGCGTAATATTCACTGATATGAATAAACGTACAATTCCAGATAGATAATCCTAGAAAATAATAGTGACGGTATATGCTCGGGATAGTGACGCTATCACTGTTGTATACCGTCACTATCTTTGCCGGATACCGTCACTATAATTAATTTCGTCCGAAATTGGTCTGACCTAAAACGAAAAATAGCCATAAACTTATCGTTTACAGCTATTTAACTCTGCACGGGAGGAGAGGCTCGAACTCCCGACACCCGGTTTTGGAGACCGGTGCTCTACCAACTGAGCTACTCCCGTGTTTGCGGCTGCAAAGGTAGTAGAAACTTCTGAATCTCCAAACATTCGGGTAAATAAGTTTTGAATTATTTTAATTTTTCCCACTCATCGGGCTTAAAACCGACCAGAACGAAGCTGTCTGTCACTACCAATGGGCGTTTCACCAATTTACCGTTCGTTGCCAAGAGTGCTATCTGTTCTTCCTCACTCATAGCAGGCAGCTTCTCGCTTAGTTTCAGCTCTTTATATACTAATCCACTCGTGTTGAAGAATTTCTTCACCGGTAAACCGCTACGTGGAATCCATGCTTTTAATTCTTCAGCCGTAGGATTTTCTTCTACAATTAATCGGTTTGTAAACTCAATGTTATTTTCTGTTAACCATTTCTTGGCTTTCTGGCATGTGCTGCATGCCGGGTACTGCAAAAATAATGTTGCCATATTCATTTATAATTTAATTCTTACTATGTAATATCTAATACTTGATACTTAATACTTAAACCTCACCTCAATATCTGCAAATCCTGAAACATAATCCGGTAAGCGGCTGCTTTCTTATCCAATGCCAGTGGATATGCTCTTGATGATGAAGGCATCCGGTAAAGCCGCATGGCGCGTCCTTCAAAAACGAACTCGGAGTAATCGCCTACTTTTGGCTCTTCTATTTCGAATTGCTGTCGGAGAGTGTCCGTTGCTTTTTGCCCGGTAGTGACGATGGCTTTGCATTCGGGAAGTTGTCGCAGCAATGCTGCTACATCGGTAGCCTCCACTACTTCGAGAAACTTATCCGATGCGTTATCCTGCAACCGGCGGATGGATGAAGCGGTATCAAACAGGGCAATTCCCTTTTCGTTCAAAAAATCTATGATTTGCTCACGATAAAACGATTTTAGTGTTGAATTCAGAAAGTGATTCTTATCATTAAAGAATAAGATTCCATATATACGCCACATGTCATTGTTTAGGTTTGGATAATAAAAATCCATCGACCATCTTTTTTTCTGTGGCGGGAAACTGCCCAGCATAAGCAATTTTGATTTCGCTGGGAGAAATGGTTCTAGCGGATGTGTTTCGATTTCCATGTTATCGTTCATTTTAATTTCGTACAAAAATAGTGATAATGTTTATTTCCCTCAAAATCAATGAGAAAAAATGCTAGATTTAAAATATTTAGTTATTTTTGCGGTGTGATGAACAAACAGTATCTTATTATATCATTGAAAAAAGAAATTTTAGTAAGTTGTTTCTTAATGAGCTTATTTTTCCTGGAGGGTGGGAATTGTTATGCTTCGGAGCAACAACTGTTAAGAGGGACGATAGAAACTCCTTCTGACAATTATACCGTGAGAGGGCGTGTTATTGATGTCTATGGTGAACCACTAATCGGTGCTACAATACGAGAAAAAGGGGGAGCCAATGGTACTGTGACCGATATTGATGGACGATTCTTTTTATCTGTTCCGGATAGTGCTGTCTTGCAGGTTTCTTTTGTAGGTTACAAGACTTTAGAAGTCAATGTGACAGGTCGGACTATGCCTGAAATACGCCTTCAGGAAGACGCGGTGATGCTTGATCATGTCATCGTAACAGCCTTGGGAATTGAAAAGGATGAAGCTACACTGGCTTATTCTGCGCAGAAAATCAAAGGTGAGGAACTAAATCGTATAAAAGAAATAAATATGATTACTGCCCTGGCAGGAAAAGCGGCCGGTGTACAAATCAATAAAAACTCTTCCGGCATGGGCGGTTCTGCCAAAGTCAGTCTCCGGGGAATCCGTTCGGTGTCCGGTGATAATCAACCGCTGTATGTGATAGACGGAGTGCCGATGTCGAATACCTCTTCCGAGCAGGCTTATTCGGCAATTGGAGGTACGGCGAATGCCGGCAACCGTGATGGAGGAGATGGGATTTCTAACCTGAACCCGGAAGATGTGGAAAGCATCAGTATCTTGAAAGGTGCTCCAGCAGCAGCTTTATATGGTAGCATGGCTGCTAACGGGGTCATTCTTATCACTACTAAAAAAGGAAATTCTGTCGGGCAAAGGAATATTAATTTCTCTACGGGACTAACTTTCGAGAAAGCATTCAGCCTGCCTAAAATGCAAAATCGTTACGGTGTCAGTGATGTGGTAGACAGCTGGGGTGAGAAAGAGAATCTGACGGCTCATGATAACCTGAATGATTTTTTCCGTACCGGATTGACCTCAATGACTTCTGTGTCCGTCAGCTATGGAAATGAAACTCTACAAACTTATTTCTCCTATGCCAACACCACCGGAAAGGGGATTATGGATAAAAACAAGCTGAAGAAACATAATATAAACCTACGCGAAACAGCTACCATGTTCAACAAACGTCTGAAACTGGATGGTAATGTGAATGTAATGAAACAGACTGTTGAGAATAAGCCGGTATCGGGAGGCTTTTATATGAATCCGTTGGTAGGGCTTTATCGTTTTCCTCGTGGTGAGAATCTGTCTTATTATAAAGACCATTTTGAAACCTATGACGAAGAACGGAATTTGAATGTGCAAAACTGGCATACATTTACCGAAGACTTCGAACAGAATCCATATTGGATAGTGAACCGTATACAAAGTAAAGAAACGCGTACGCGCATTATCCTTTCCCTTTCGGCAAACTTTAAGATAAATGATTGGTTGACTATTCAAGCTCGTGGCAACATGGACTACTGGGCTGATAAGTTGCGTCAGAAATTCTATGCATCTACCGCTACTGCCCTGTGTGGAGCGAACGGTCGATATATTGAAATGGATTATCAGGAAACGCAGATGTATGGTGATGTCATGGCGATGTTTAAGAAAACCTGGGGAGATTTTACACTGGATGCGGCTATTGGCGGTAGTATAAATGACCGAATCAGAAACTCGACCCGTTATGATTCTAAGAATGCTTCTCTGAAGTTTGCTAATGTATTTAATATTGCCAATATCATCATGAACAGTTCTGCCAGTATTGACCAGAAAATAGATGAGCATCGTCAGCTTCAATCTATTTTCGGTACAGCACAGATTGGCTACAAGGAAAAATTATTTCTTGATTTGACAGCTCGTAATGACTGGGCATCAACCTTGGCTTATACTGAACATGAGAAAGCGGGATTTGCTTATCCTTCCGTTGGTCTTTCCATATTGCTTGATAAATGGGTGAAGCTGCCCGAATGGATTTCTTTTGCGAAACTGCGTGGTGCCTATAGTAAAGTGGGGAACGATATTCCTGTATTTGTCACTAATTCCGCTTCGCATATCAGTGCCGGTGGCGAGATACAGGCAAATGATGCCGCTCCTTTCAAAGATATGGAGCCGGAAATGACTCATGCCATGGAATTCGGAACGGAATGGAGATTCTTCCAACATCGGTTAGGAATCAATCTGACCTATTATCGTACCAACACTTATAATCAGTTCTTCAAACTTCCTGCTCTTGCAGGTGATAAGTATGCTTACCGGTATGTGAATGCCGGAAATATCCAAAACCAAGGATGGGAAGTGACACTGAACGGAACTCCAATACTAACTTCTGATTTCACCTGGAAAACTTCCATCAATTTTTCTGCTAACAAGAATAAGATCGTGAAGCTGCACGACGAATTGAAAGAATTAGTCTACGGGCCTACGAGCTTTTCTTCCAGTTATGCAATGAAACTGGTGAAAGGTGGTTCTATCGGTGATATCTACGGTAAAGCCTTTGTACGTGATGCCGCAGGAAACATTGTTTATGAAACAGAAGGAGATTACAAAGGACTTCCATTGGTGGAAGGTGACGGAAATACGGTGAAAGTAGGAAATGCCAACCCTGTCTTTATGATGGGATGGGATCACACATTCTCTTACAAAGGATTCAGCCTTTATTTCCTGCTTGACTGGCGTTACGGAGGAAAAGTCCTTTCGCAGACACAAGCGGAAATGGATCTCTATGGCGTATCGGAAATTACGGCTGATGCACGCGACAGAGGATATGTGATGCTTGAAGGTCAGCAGATCGATGATGTGAAAGGATTCTATAAAAATGTAGTGGGCGGGCGTGCCGGAGTGACAGAGTATTATATGTATGATGCCACTAATTTACGGTTGCGCGAAGTATCGTTGAGCTATAATTTCTCAAAGAAGTGGATACAGAAAACGAAGGTTCTGAAAGATGTACAGCTTTCGTTTGTGGCCCGCAATCTATGTTTCTTATATAAGAAAGCTCCTTTTGATCCGGATTTGGTACTTTCCACCGGGAATGATAACCAAGGGATTGAAGTATTCGGAATGCCTACAACCCGTAGTTTGGGCTTTACTCTGAAATGTGAATTTTAAAGGTAGGAGAGAGAAATGAAGAGAAAATATGTATATCTATACTTGCTGGGCTTACTGCTCTTTTCTGTAGCATGTACCGGTAATTTCCGTGATTACAATACCGACTTGTCCGGAATCACGGATGATGACCTGATTATTGACGACAATGGTTATGGAATCCGTTTGGGCATTATTCAGCAGGGTATTTATTTTAATTATGATTTCGGAAAAGGGAAGAACTGGCCTTTCCAACTGATACAGAATCTGAACGCAGATATGTTCGGTGGATATATGCATGACGGCAAACCCTTGAACGGAGGTTCGCATAATTCCGACTATAATATGCAGGATGGTTGGAACAGCGCCATGTGGACGCATATGTATTCTTATATTTTCCCGCAGATATACCAATCGGAGAATGCTACCCGGAATACACATCCTGCTTTGTTCGGGATCACGAAAATATTAAAGGTAGAAGCCATGCATCGTGTGACGGATTATTATGGTCCCATCATTTATAAGAATTTTGCGAATGCGGAAAAGCACTACCGTCCTGATAAACAAAAAGATGTTTATTATGAGTTTTTCAATGAACTCGATTCTGCCGTGGTTGCCCTCACCGGTTATATAGAGGAGAAACCGGAATTCAATGGATTTGCACGTTTTGATATTTTGTTGGATGGTAAATACCCTTCCTGGGTAAAGTTTGCCAATTCGTTGCGTTTGCGTCTAGCTATGCGTATTGCCTCTGTTGCCCCCGATAAGGCACGTGCTGAAATACAGAAAATAAAAGAAAACGATTACGGCTTCTTTGAAGCGGAAACAGGCGGAGCTGTTGTTTCTACCAAATCCGGATATACCAATCCATTGGGAGAACTTAACCGTGTGTGGAATGAAACTTACATGAGTGCGAATATGGAATCAATCTTGGTGGGATATAATGATCCCCGTCTTGGAATTTATTTCGAACACTGTACGGATGAAACCCTGAAAGGACAATATCGTGGAATTCGTCAGGGGACATGTTTTGCTCATAGTCATTATTCCGGATTGTCGAAGCTGTTTGTCAAGCAAAGTACCGATGCGCCTCTGATGACTGCTTCGGAAGTTTGGTTTCTGCGTGCTGAAGCTGCATTGCGCGGGTGGACGGATGAAGATGAAGAAACCTGTTATCAGAACGGTGTAACTACTTCTTTCCATCAATGGGGAATCTATGGCGTAGAAGATTATCTGCAAAGCGAACGGAAAGCCTCTGACTTTATAGACACGTATGATGAAGAAAATAATATAGAGGCCCGTTGTAAAGTCTCTCCCAAATGGAATCGCCTGGATGATAAGGAAACGAAACTGGAGAAGATTATTACGCAGAAGTGGATTGCTATGTTCCCGGAAGGTTGCGAAGCTTGGGCAGAACAAAGACGAACAGGGTATCCCCGTTTATTTCCCGTGCGATTCAACCATAGCAGAAACGGTTGCATCGACACGGAGATTATGGTGCGTCGTCTAAACTTCCCCGGTACCTTGCAGACGGAAGACCCGGAACAATATTCCGCGCTTGTGGAAGCTTTAGGAGGAAACGATCATGGAGGTACAAGGCTTTGGTGGGACACGGGAAATAATAACCTGGAATAAAAAAAGATAAAAGTAGTGTGTTTATATGTGTAGCTTTAACTATTTTTGCATCTTCATTTAAACACATTTACTTATGAAACAGATTATCTCTGCTCTTTTCCTTTGTATGTTGCTCTCTGCCGTACCGGGATTGCAGGCGCAAAACATCCAGTTACATTATGATTTTGGACGTTCTTTGTATGATAAAGATTTGCAAGGTCGTCCGCTGTTAACTTCCACAGTAGAGAAGTTTCATCCTGATACTTGGGGAAGTACTTATTTCTTTGTCGATATGGATTATACCTCCGAAGGTGTCGCTGCTGCTTATTGGGAAATAGCCCGTGAAGTGAAATTCTGGAAAGGTCCTTTCTCTGCGCATCTTGAATATAACGGTGGATTATCCAAAGGTATGTCTTATAAAAATGCTTATCTGGCAGGAGCCACGTATACCTTTAATAATGCTTCTTTTTCCAAAGGCTTCACACTGACCGCCATGTATAAGTATATTCAGAAACACTCATCACCCAACAACTTCCAGTTGACAGGTACATGGTACGTAAACTTCTGCCGTAACCTGCTCACTTTCTCCGGCTTTGCCGACTGGTGGCGTGAAGAAACGAACTACGGAAAGACTATCTTCCTCTCCGAACCACAATTTTGGGTAAACCTGAATCAAATCAAGGGAGTAAATAAAAACTTCAATCTAAGCGTTGGCTCCGAAGTCGAATTGAGCAATAACTTCGGTGGTCGCGATGGCTTTTATGTGATCCCGACGCTTGCTCTGAAATGGACGCTGAACTAAAAAAATCGAACCAAAAATCGAACCAAAAAACGGATTAAAAAGCGAGTTAAAAGAAATAGAGTAAAAAGAAGTCAGGCTAAAAGAATCCGAACTTCAGAGGAATCTCCGTTTATCCCTTTGTGGAACTTACAAAATATATAGAACAACCTATTAAATGAAAACTGATTTAATCTACGGCGTAGAAGACCGTCCCCCTTTTAAAGACGCCCTGTTTGCGGCTTTACAACATCTCTTGGCTATTTTCGTGGCAATTATCACACCGCCGCTTATCATAGCGAGTGCCTTGAAACTGGATGTAGAAAAGACAAGCTTTCTAGTTTCCATGTCCCTTTTTGCTTCGGGAGTATCTACCTTTATACAATGCCGTCGTTTCGGTCCGATAGGAGCAAAGCTGCTCTGCATCCAGGGAACCAGTTTTTCTTTTATCGGTCCTATCATCGCCACAGGAATGGTAGGCGGATTGCCGTTGATTTTCGGTTCCTGTATGGCTGCCGCACCTATCGAAATGATTGTCAGCCGCACATTCAAATATTTGCGTAATATCATCACTCCGCTGGTTTCCGGTATTGTCGTACTGCTTATCGGATTGAGCCTGATAAAAGTAGGTATCGTATCTTGCGGAGGTGGATATGCAGCTATGGATAACGGTACGTTTGCTACCTGGAAAAACCTGTCTATTGCAGCACTGGTACTTCTTAGCGTCTTATTTTTCAACCGTTGTGGGAACAAATACCTGCGCATGAGTTCCATTGTACTCGGACTTTGTCTGGGTTATGGTTTGGCATTTGTTTTGGGAAAAGTGGATATGAGTGCATTGAATGTAGAAATGCTGATGAGCTTTAATATTCCCCAACCTTTTAAATATGGTGTTGATTTCAATGTGTCTTCTTTCATAGCCATTGGTCTGGTCTACCTGATAACTGCCATCGAAGCAACAGGTGACGTGACTGCCAACTCTATGATTTCCGGACTTCCCATTGAAGGAGATTCCTATTTGAAACGAGTTTCCGGTGGAGTAATGGCAGATGGATTCAATTCCTTCCTCGCTGGTATATTCAACTCTTTCCCCAACTCCATCTTTGCACAGAATAACGGTATTATCCAACTGACCGGAGTAGCCAGCCGCTATGTCGGTTATTATATCGCAGCAATGCTCGTTCTTTTGGGATTATTTCCCATTGTAGGTGCCGTATTCTCCTTAATGCCCGATCCTGTATTGGGTGGTGCAACCTTACTAATGTTCGGTACAGTAGCAGCGGCAGGAATCCGTATTATCTCCTCACAAGAAATAGGCCGTAAAGAAACTCTGGTATTAGCAGTCAGCCTTTCCTTAGGCCTAGGAGTAGAATTAATGCCGGACGTATTACAACAAGCCCCGGAAGCAATTCGAAGTATCTTCTCTTCAGGGATCACCACCGGAGGCCTAACTGCAATTATTGCAAATATAGTAATACGTGTAAAAGAATGATGAATAAGTATTAAGTATTAACCGACAAGTATCAATCAACAAGTTTAAGTATTAATCGACAAGTATCAAATAGCAGGTATTATCCAGCAGCTTCGGTAATACTTATTACTTAATACTTAGTACTTATTACTTATTTCTAAATTACTCATTTTATCAGTAGTGCGGAAGGGGAAATCAGGATACTCGTAAAGACTGAAGCGAGGTTCGGTTTCTCCTTTCGTATAATTCCAGATAGAAGCATAATCTTCCGGATCTTCTCCCATCTTGGCTAATTGGCGCAGATAAGCGGCCAGTGATTTATTTTCTACAATATAAATCTGTCCCATCTGGTCGATAATCGGGCTATGATGACGAGTGCCGTCATGTTCGAAGCGTAGAATCCGTTTTCCTTCTTCCGTCAGTCCCACCAATTGGAAGGTCATACTCTTACCGATAGCCGGCAAATTCAATACACTGCGATCCGTAGCAAGGAAAGGCAAATGATGTTTTCTCATGAAATGTCTTAATTGCTTGGCAACATCTTCTTTCGTCTCCTCTTCCGTTCCGACTTTCGTCTCTAATATTTTGTATAATTCCTCCGCCTGTTCCAGTGTCATCCGACCATAAATCTTTTCCTCCTGTTGTTCCTGCATCGAACGGCTGTTGGGAGCAAATACTGCATAATTCTCATTGAATCCCTTCACCGAGAAAGTATAATAACATACCACGCCCAATGAATTGAGCACCTGGCGAAGCCGTGTCGTATGTCCCCGACGCGAAGCAGCCACTGTATATACCAACTGATTCGTGATAATCCATCCGGCAGAAAGAATCTTCCGAATCGCCTCTTTAGCTTCAGGCGTGACCTCCAGCGGTGTTTGAAAATGAGTCTGGATAATAAACTGTTTCACCCCGATAGCCGAAGCCTTTTCTTTGAATTCCCGCAGAATATCCACCAATCCGTCATTGATACGCATCGGCAAATAAGCCAACAACCGTGACCCCAGCCGTACCCGTTGCAATTCCGCATATTTCTCTCCTTCCGGTCGTTCGAGATTTGCCTTCTGCTTGCGTACCGCCATCCGATACACCGCATCCAAAATATTCTGAAGCGTCTTATTCTGACTCATCAGCGCATCGCCCCCTGTAATCAGAATATCCCGCAGCTGTGTATCCTCTTCAAAATAAGTCATCAACCGGCGCAACTTACGATCCCATGACTCCTTCGGGCGTAAAGACTCAAACTCGAAATTCAACCGTTCGCTTTGGAAATCATACATCCGCTGGCAAGAAGCACAAAGTCCCCCGCAGGCCCTTCCCATCGTGTCAGGAATGAGAATAGCCACCTCCGGATACCGGCGATGAATATTATGTCCGTCCGGCAGAAGCCATCCCGCAGCATTAGGTTTACCAACCTCCACAATATCCTCCTTTTCCCACGCACGAATATTTCCATACGTCTCCACCAATCGTGGCGAATACAGAATATAACTCCGGATAGCCTCATCATTATACCCATATCCTGTAATATTGAGTAACGATAAATAATAAGGAGTCGCAAAAAACGGCATCCCCTTCTTCCGTGCCCGATAAAGCAAATACATCGTCTCCGAAGAAAGAGAATTCCCCAGGAACCGATTCAGTTCTCCCGGACTCTTCACAGCCATCGCCAAGTGAAAGCGGAAATCATTCCACCACTCACTTACCAACCTGTATTTCTCCTCATAACTCATTCCCTCCTCAAAGTGGAAACGAACCGAAGGCTTCGACTTCCTGTTCTCAATCTTCTGAATCAGCAAGTGCAACATCCGCTCCTTATTCTCATCCCGTATCTCCCGTACCTCTTCATCCAGTCCGGTTTCCCACCGGTCATTCCGACTTTTGATACGCTGCGGTGACGGCAAAGGCATAACTTCTCCCTTCAACCGTTTAAACATCTGAAAAATTTCAATAAACAAATCCGTCGGCATCTCCATATTCTCCAACGTCCCCGTCAGAAACTCATAAAGCAGCCGAATAGTCTGTACTGACATATCCTGTCCCGTAGACAGTTCATGAACATTTTGCCCATCATAATCAAGTAAGAGTCGAATTTGCTCCCTCGCCTCCTCCGCAGCTTCGTTTTCTATCCTGCAAGTCTCCAACAACCGCAGTATTCCAGCCTTGAAATCCTCAACAGTAGAGCTCTTATCCGCTATCTCCACTATCTCCGGAATCTCCTGACCATAGATTTGTTTCAACTGTGAAAAAGTAAGTGTAAGCATTTTCTTTTGTTTCATAAGCAATCTATCAATTTTTAAATTATATAATAAGCATTTTAAGTTTGAACGACCTCCCTTCTCCCCGAACTATATGTCTCAAATCCCGAACAGCATCTCATCCCCTAAGTATTCTCCATCCATAACCTACCAACATAATCATCAAAGCGCAACATAATACACAATCACACCGCATAGCACTCTACACTGCATAGCATTCCACGCCGCATGGCCTCCCGGCCTCGTCTGCACGGCGTCAAGCGGAGGTTTCATTCCCGGCGTTAAGAAGGGCAGACTGTTTGAGCGAAGCGAGTTTCTGCCCTTTAGCCGGGGATGAGACCGGAGTAGCCGGGCAGACGCAGCCTTGATTTTTTCTTTTTGGTACTTTTTCTTTTGTATCAAGACAAAAGAAAAAAGTACATAAAGATAACAAAAAAAGCGGAAGTACAAAACCCCCGCTTTCTCTATCATATTAATCTTTACGCTTTTCTAACATTTAACGCGACTTATTTTTTCGTTTCCGTGTCGTCATCCTTCCGTTTCGGTTCCTTCTTGGCAAGTAGAACGATATTATACACATAATCCGTCATCCACTGCTCCGAGTATCCCAGACGCTCTTTGTATTGGCGGATAGCCGCAGCCGTCTTATGCACATCATCCGCTTTCCATACCGTCTTGGTGCAAACATCATGCACCGTCTTCTGCGTCATGCCATACAGAGCCTTTTTAAAGATCGACGGCATACGGAACTTCCACTGCATCAGATTTCCCATCAACATCATCAGATCATTAGAAAATCCCTGATACATGAACAAATAAGATTGAATATCATTTTGAGTGCGGCAGTTACGTTTCACGGAAGCGTCGATTTCCTTGAAGAAATTCTCATTCAGTCCATAATCCTGCATCAGCATTTTGCGTGACGCAGACTTTTCGGCCAATCCCAGTTTACCGTTTTGAGTAGGCACTTTAAACAAACGTTTGAAGTTAGCTACGTCCGGCAAGAATCGGATATTGGTGATACCTAGGTTTGTGGCGATCACTGACTGGAAATACACCCGGGTCAGTGAAATGAAATCTTCTACATTGCCGACTTTCGTTTCATCGGATTTTTTCTTGAATAAACCAAATAAGCCCATTGTTATATTTACAATTTTACAATTTACAATTTACTATTTGAGTGCGTGGAAGGTATATAATATAACTACCATCTGTCAATTTCCGTGCAAAGGTACAAAAACAGTTGGTTTTCACCAACATTCCAAGTCCTTTTCGATGTCCGGCATAGACTCTTTCTTAAAAACAGGACTTTGGATGCCGGCTTTCTTTTGCGCCCGGTAATCATTTAACAGGCGGATCGCATATTTTCCAAGGAAGAGGATAGCGATCAGATTGCAGATAGCCATTAACGCCATAGTGACATCTGCCAGGCTCCATACCATATCCAATGTGGCAAGTGAACCGAAGAGCACCATACCGCCCACTAATATCCTGTAACCATGAAGCACCCACTTCCGGTGAGTGATAAAGCGGATATTGGCCTCCCCGTAATAATAATTTCCCAGAATACTGCTGAAAGCGAAAAAGAAAAGAGCCACAGCAACGAAGACGCTGCCCGAAGAACCGATCTCGTTCGTCAATGCCTGTTGAGTCAACTGCACCCCATTGGTCGATCCATCCAGCGGAGCACCACTAAACAGAATGATAAAAGCCGTACAAGTACAAATCAATAATGTATCCGTAAATACTGCCAAAGTCTGTATCAATCCTTGTTTCGCGGGATGACTGACATGAGCCGTGGCAGCCGCATTCGGAGCCGATCCCATACCGGCCTCATTGCTGAAGAGCCCTCTCTTGATACCTTGCATCAATGCCATGCCGACTCCTCCTGCCAGTGCCTGTTCCCAACCAAAAGCATGACTGACAATCAGCGCGATGACGCCCGGTAAATGAGTGATATTGAGTATAACAATCACCAGCGCCAGCCCCACATATCCCAATGCCATAACCGGCACGATAATGCTGCTGACACGGGCAATGCGTTGAATACCTCCGAAGATGATAACCAACGTCAGCAATGTCAGTACCCCTCCCAATAGAATATGATTGAACCCGAAAGCATGCTCCGCAGCAGCACAGATGGTATTGCTCTGTACAGAATTGAAAGCAAAACCGAAAGTGATGCTTATTAATATGGCAAAAAGCATTCCCATCCACGGTTGTTTCAATCCCTTCTTCATATAATAAGCAGGACCTCCGATGAATGAATCCTTTCCGCGTATTTTGTATAATTGCCCTAAGGTAGACTCGATGAAAGCACTCGAAGCCCCTAACAGTGCGATGACCCACATCCAGAAAATAGCTCCGGGACCGCCGATAGCGATGGCGGTAGCCACTCCCGCAAGATTTCCTGTACCCACACGGCTGGCGATAGAGATAGCGAATGCCTGAAAAGAAGATACATGTTTCTCTCCCTGCTTCCCTTTGCCCGCAGATTCGCTTAACAGTACGATCATTTCGCGAATCATGCGGAATTGTACGAAGCGTGTCCGTATGCTGAACCAGATAGCACATCCCAATAACATGATAATCAGAATATAGGTCCAGAGTATGTCGTTAATCTCGTTGATAAAGGTCATAGTTAAGTATTAAGTATTGTTTGTGGTTATTCGTTTTTTATTCGGAAGTAGAATTTATGATTTTCGAATACGGGTTCCACAATATCATAACGAACAAATTTGGCGAGCAGATGTTCAGCGGCACGTCGTGAAAGTCCGGTTTGGCGACAGTAACGGTTGAGTGAGAGTAAAGTGCCATGCTCCAGTTGTTCGAGCAGGAGCTGTTCACGTTCGGTGTAACGGATCAGTTCGCCACGGGGGCTGTCGCTCTGTTGCCATACACGGAGGTGTATAGGTGTTGCCAGAATATTTTCATCCTTGATGCGGAGATAGGCTAGAGGTTTCCCGGTTTCGTCTTTGGCGTAAACCGGTTTATGCGGAGTTTCTTCGATGGTCGCTACCAACACTTGCCGTCCCTCCACTATATATGTTTGCAATGTGTATTCCACTTCCGGCACGCAATAAAGTTGTGCGGCGGCTTCAATCATATATTTTTCTTCTTCGGAGCGTACTCCCGCGATTTTTCCATTGTCTTTTACGCCAATAAGTAATCTTCCTCCGTCCGTGTTGGCAAAAGCCGAGAGTGTTTTGGCAATTTTGCGTGCGTCGGAAATTTCGAATTTAAAGTCCTGTTGCTGGTGCTCCCCTTCAGCAATCAATGCATGTATATAATCGGTATCTGTAAGCAGTTTCATGGCTACAAAGGTAGGTAAAAATGGTGAAAAGCCCCTTTTTTAGATATTTTTCGAAGATTATTTCAAAAAAAATATTGATTTTATGCTTTTATTTCGGGAAACAGTGTATTTTTGCGGCACATTATTAACGAAAAAAATAAAAGGATTATGAAAGAATTGGTAGAAAAGGTAGCAGCTCTGTATGCTGACTTCTCAAAAGATGCTAACGCACAGATCGAAAACGGTAACAAAGCAGCAGGAACTCGCGCTCGTAAAGCTTCTTTGGAAATCGAAAAAGCAATGAAAGAATTCCGTAAAGCATCTTTGGAAGCTTCTAAGAAATAATTTAGAAGACTACTAAGATATCGAAAGAGGCTGTCTAAACTTGTTAGACAGCCTCTTTTATTATAATATAATACATGAAAATATATACGAACTTTAAACTTCTTCGCACACCACCATTTTCATCCCTTGATAAACGACTATAATTTTGTGCAGCGTCGTTGTTCCGATTGCTTTTTGCACCGTTTCACTGGCGGCATAGCGGTTGGCTTGTGTGATAGCCTCTTGTCGGAGTTGCTCCACCTTTTCATCACTATCCTTTCCTTTGGCATACTTCAGTTCGATAATGTAGGAATGGAGCATGTCTTTATAAATATCCAGTAAGGGAAACATGAAAATATCAGCATATCCTTCCTGATTCTCCTGTTCGGAGATGGGACGATAGAAACGGTTCTGTGCTGTCATAGCCAACGTAAATCCATGTACGTATGCTTCGCCTTTTTGCTTGTCTCTCTGGGAAGAATATCGGTGCAGACATTCGGCGATATAGTCGAAGTAGGCTTTCCAGTCGCCACGATAAGCCATAGCGGATGCCAGTTTTCCTTTTTCCCAGTTGTCAAAGCGGAGGTCCGCTTCGTTGTAGGTATCTAATAAGTAACTGTACAATTGTTCACGTACTACTTGATTGGGAATAGTCAACTTCGTTTCTCCTTCTAAAGTACCGCTGATAGTCAACATTCCGAAATAGAATAATAGGCTGGTAAAGTTATCCGGTTCTGCAACTGTTTCGGCAGGAAACCCGGTTTTCAATTCGCCGGTGACATATCCCTGTTGCACCAACGTCTGAATGGTCGAGGCATCATGAGCAAATTCTTTGTCTTTGCGGATCAACATTCGTAGTTTGTTGTAATCCACGCGGATGTTTTCTTCTAC
>NZ_QTLK01000032.1:356-67663 GCF_003602705.1 Bacteroides sp. AM16-13 | reverse complement strand
ATTGACACGCAAGAAGACGACTGGCACCATTTCCTCGCCGGCATCAACGAAGAAAACTCCTGGTACAACCTGAAAAAAGAAGAAGTGTTCCGCACCCCCGCATTGGCACTAACCTACAGCGATGAAGGGATGAGCGGATGCAGCCGGAAATTCCACCAATGGGCACGCCTGCATAAACTCGCCAACGGGAACACTCCCCGCAAAATTCTGCTGAACAGTTGGGAAGGCGTCTATTTCGACATCAACGAACAGGGCATGGACCAGATGATGGGTGACATCGCTGCCATGGGAGGCGAACTGTTTGTAATGGACGACGGTTGGTTCGGCGACAAATATCCACGCAAAAACGACTCTTATGCCTTAGGCGACTGGACCGTAGACAAGACCAAACTCCCCGGCGGACTGCAATCATTACTTGACAACGCCCGGAAACACGGCATACGGTTCGGCATCTGGCTGGAACCGGAAATGGCTAATACCAAAAGCGAACTGTACGAAAAGCACCCCGAATGGATTATCAAGGCACCCGAACGGGAAGTGGTATGCGCCCGCGGCGGCACACAAGTCGTGCTCGACCTCTCCAACCCGCAAGTGCAGGATTTTATCGTACAGACGGTGGACGAACTGATGAATTCCTATCCCGACATTGATTATATCAAGTGGGACGCCAATATGTCCATCATCACCCAAGGTTCGCAATACCTGACCAAAGACAATCAAAGCCACCTGAACATCGAATACCACCGGGGTTTTGAGAACGTGTGCCGACGCATTCGCGCCAGCTATCCGCAACTGACGATACAAGCTTGCGCCAGCGGCGGCGGACGTGTCAACTACGGCGTACTTCCCTACTTCGACGAATTCTGGACAAGCGACAATACGGATGCACTTCAGCGTATCTACATCCAATGGGGAACTTCCTATTTCTTCCCCGCCATCGGCATGGGGGCGCATATCAGCGCAAGCCCCAACCATCAGACATCGCGTTCCGTTCCGTTGAAGTTCCGTATTGATGTAGCGATGAGCGGACGATTAGGTATGGAAATACAGCCCAAGAATATGACGGAAGAGGAAAAGGCATTGTGCAGAAACGCTATTGCCGAATACAAGACGATACGTCCCGTCGTACAGTTCGGAGATATTTACCGTTTACTTTCTCCGTATGACAAACAGGGCGCAGCTTCGCTGATGTATGTATCGCCAGAAAAGGACAAAGCCGTATTCTACTGGTGGAAAACGGAACATTTCTGCAACCGGCACTTGCCACGGGTGAAGATGGCAGGACTTGCTCCGGACAAATATTATAAGGTGCATGAGCTGAACCGCATCGACACTGAACCTTTGAAATTTGAAGGTAAAAGTTTCAGCGGTGCATATCTGAATGACAACGGACTGGAAATTCCCTCTACCCACAGAGTGGAACCTTCGAAACAAAACGAATATGCCAGCCGCGTGCTTTATCTGGAGAAAGTAACTCCCTCATTTTCCGACAACCGGATAGAACAACGCCCTCCGTTACGTGTTCTTTGCTTAGGCAACTCTATCACCCGCCACGAATATAAAGCGGACATCGAATGGTTCTCCGAATGGGGCATGGCAGCATCCAAAGAAGAAAACGACTATTGCCATCAATTGGAGAAGATGCTCTCGCAAAACCGTCCCGGCACAGTGGTTACCCCGCTGAACATCGCTTATTGGGAACGTAACCTGAATTGCAATATCGACTCGCTGATTGGCACTCATGTTACGGACAAGGATGTGATTGTTATCCGCTTGGGAGAAAACGTACAAGATAAGGAAGCATTCAAATCAGGTATCCTCCGATTGGTGGAATATTGCAAGCGGAAAGCAGACAAAGTAGTCATCACCGGTTGTTTCTGGAAGGATGAGGAAAAAGAACGTGCCATCATCAACGCTGCGCATATGCATGGACTCACTTTCATTCCGATTGACTGGATAGACCGCTTGTATAATTCACGTCCGAAAGTCGGAGACACTCTTTATGACATACACGGAAAGCCATATACTGTAACCAAGGATTTCATCATCGCACATCCCGACGACGAAGGCATGAAGAAGATAGCGGAAGCAATATATAGGGTTCTCTAATGCCCCCGGTGCTTCATTCTTCCATTATTTACAACTGTATAGTTTCCAATTAATGAGAAACTACAGTTGTATGAATAAAGAATTTCAGTTTAAACCCAAAATGGAGAGAACGCCTTGGCTTACCTCCAGAAGAGTCATGGAAAAACGTTCTGGAAAAACTCGCTCCTCTCCCCATGGAAAAAGGAGTATATGTGACTTATGAAGGAATACCTGAAATGTGGAAAAAATAGTCAGTTGCCCGTCATTGATAAACCTCACATCAATGGCGGGTTTCCTTTCAAAGAAACAGTATGCAGCGATAGCCGACAAGGAATTTGCAATAAAAAAGGAGAAAAGACTTACCAAGTCTTAGAATTCCTTTTACCAATATTCTTGAGGAGAAACAAAGATATGGAACTTTAGACAAATAAACTACACCATCAAAGAGTATAAAACACCAGTGCGACAAACAAATTTCTATTGTTTATCGCACTGATATTTAACTATTTAGCTTATCTGTGGATGTTAGTACTCCTCCTCGTTGAAGAAGAAATCCTCCTTACTAGGATAATCCGGCCAAATATCTTCGATACTCTCATAGATTTCGCCCTCATCTTCCATCTCTTGGAGGTTCTCAATAACTTCAAGAGGAGCACCCGAACGCATGGCATAATCAATCAATTCATCCTTGGTTGCCGGCCAGGGAGCATCTTCAAGTTTTGATGCTAGTTCCAATGTCCAATACATAATCTTGAGTATTTAAAATGAATACTAAATTTGTCTCTTTTTCTATTTTTCGGCAAAAGTATAATAAAATCTATCATTTCCAACTATTATCCCAAAATATTTCATTATTTTGTTCATCAAAATTAATTTTTCGGGATAATACAAACAAATAATCTGATAATCTGTTGACAAAAGCTAATACTTCAGGAGAAATTGTACAAGTTTCGGACAAAGCCAGAATGCGTCTTTCAGCTCTCCGACAAATCGTACGGCAAACATGGCAAACGGCTGCTCCACGACTTCCGCCGGGAATGATGAAAGCACAAAGTTCGGGTAATTGCTCGTCCAGCTTATCAATCTCCCGCTCAATACTTTCCACATGTTCAGGGGTAATGATACTGGCGGGTTTCAGTTGTGTTTTCTCCTGGTCGGTGGCCAGGTGTGAACCGATGGCGAATAACTTATGTTGAATACTCAAGATAAAATCCCGGTCGGACTCCTCCTGCAGATAAGTGTGCAGCCATCCCAGGTGAGAATTTAATTCATCCACCGTTCCGTAAGCTTCCAGGCGGATATGAGTCTTTGGAACGCGACTTCCGCCGACAAGACTGGTAGTTCCTTTGTCTCCGGTCTTTGTATATACAAGGCTCTTTTTCATAACTTTCTTTTTTACTATTATAGATGGTAAACGTACAAAGGTTCTTAGAAGTTGATGATATACTGCTGTTTTATCTTCGTTTTATCAAAAAATAGTAAACCGACGTCATATAGGTCGAAAGTTATTCCTACCCTTTCGTCAGCCTGCCACTTTTTCCAAAGCGCTTTCATCTCTTTGGAATAGCAGATTCCATGGACTACAAATACACTTTTAGGAGTAGTACGGTGTACGCAAACCCGAAATACTTCTTCCAATAAGTCCGGATTTTGGTAATCGTTCAGATACAGAAAATCGACTGAAGTATCCGCATCCAGAAACAGTTCCGACAAATCGGAAGCAAAGAGATAAGAAGCCGATGGTTTAGCAGACTGTAAGTACAGGGCTGTCGAGGAAGGACGCCCAACCTCAATAATCGTATTAGGCTGTACTCTATTTACCAACCGGAACAAAAAACGGTTTACCTTTTGAGAACCTTTGGTCCACCCACGCTCTCTTACCATCTTTTTTTGTTCTTCTTTCAAAGAAGAATAAGCATAGTAAGGCATCTTTTCATAAATTACATCGGTAATGAGACTGAAAGCAAATGGGGAATGGACGCCATATCCGCAACGATGACGAAAGCGGGAAAGCCAGATAAAAGGTCTTTTTATACAGAGTAGAAGATTCATAAAACAATCATTCGTATTTTTATTCTCCCGACAAAGATATATTTTTTTATTGAAAAAGGGTTGGTTCTTTACAGGAACCAACCCTTATTCATTTATTCCAAGTTACTACTGCAGTCTGAATGACACAGGTACAGTATATTTCACTCGAACTTTCTTACCATTTTGCACTCCGGGAGTCCATTTCGGCATAGAACTTATCACGCGGATAGCTTCTTTATCCAAATAAGGATCAACCCCTCGCACCACTTCAGGATTAGAAATCGTTCCGTCTCTATCTACTACAAACTGAACAATGACTTTTCCTTGTGAACCAGTTTCTTGCGAAATCGTCGGATATTTGATATTGCTACCTAAATATTTCATTAAAGCAGCTGTACCTCCAGGAAACTCCGGCATGACTTCAACACTTACGTGAATAATGTCTTCAACTACCGTTTCTGTTTCTACCACTGGTGGTATCCAAATAACGTCATGAACCGCATTCATATCCTCTGACACTGTAGAAACGTTATCCGTCACCTCCATATTGTTTTCCACTATTTCGAACAATTCTGTTACCTTAGTTTCGGGAGGAGGAGGCGGTTCCAGTTTCTCTTCAGGGAATGTGATCGGAACTAGCTCTGTTACAAAGATGGATTCATCATCTGGTGATAGTGCTGCAACTCTGACATCATGTTGTGTCCATTCGAACGAAACGAACATGAAGGCTAGCGCAACAACCAAACCCATCAACAACCAAGAACCCCGTTGATTCTCAATTGCAGCCTTTTTTGATTTCTTGGCTTCCATAAAAAATGTGTTTAAGTAATTAATAATAGAAAATATATAGTATATATACTACTTTTCGTTTTTCCTCTTAAGCATTACTTAAAGTGCTCTCTCGCTGCAATAAATATAGTCTTTTTATGGATAGGTTGTTACGACGCCCCTTGTTTATTTTATTCTTTTCTCTTCTTTTGGATAAAATTTATGAATTAATCCTCATATCGGACAACCTGTCCATTCCTGTCAACAATAATCCTTGAATATATGTCTTTCAAAGCACACAAGAATAAATCTTTGCTAAGTACAGTAATGTTATGATAGACGGGAGCAGTAAGAGGCTTTCCTTTTTCATCCATCAGCCCGTAAAGATTGTAACTACCATATCTATAAATTCCGGTAGGCTTCATGATTGTTCCTTCGCCGTCTTCTGCCCTTTCCATCGTATCATAATCCAGTGAAGTCACATCATGATAAACATTCTTATTTAGTATCCTACCATCATAAGCGATCTGCAACTGAACTCCATCCGGTCTATCTGCCACTAAATAATCATCTAATAATTCAATATCCCTGTATTCTGCAGGAAGAAGTACATGCAAAGAATCATCCAGTACTCCATACATCTTTCCGTCATTGAATACTCTTTTTCCATATTGCGGATTTTGTATATACTCATAGGATGGTTTCAGTACCCATTCTCCCTTTTTATTGATTATGCCACATTTCCCGGTTGCATCATACATACTGCTATACCCATCGTGAAACACAAGCCCAACTTGCTTCTTATTATCCTTAGCATAAGGAAACTGAAAATCAATCACAGTCTTTCCTTGATGATCAATAAATCCAACCTTATTATTCAGTACTACAGCTGCCAAGCCTTCGGAGAAGATCCAGGCATGTGTATATTGTGCCGGTATCACATTCGCTCCCGTATAACGGTCGAAATATCCACGTTTGAAGTTTTTGGAATAAACAACCAACGAATCTGTATATGCATCCGCCGCAAACAGCCAGTCGATGCCGTCAATCGTTGTTTTTCCGGTAGTCATATTGCGTATACTATATTTCTCGTCACTGATAAAAGAACGACACTCGCTACTGTATATATCAGCCAATTGCTCGTCACTCTCATAATGTTCACAAAAACCAATAGTCAACATAATGCTAACCCAAAGCAGGCACAATACAGCAATTGTACCCAAAGCTTTTCCCAAAGTTATCTTTTTCATTTTATCTTTATACTATTTTTCATCATCAAAAAAATTGTCTGCCAAATCATTACAGTTTTTCTCCAGTTTATCAAAGAAGCGCATACGACTGGCACTTTCTTTTGCAAACATTTGATTGGTACCACATGGAGTACTTTCAAAACTCATTACGTTTGTTACGGAGATCGTTGCAGCCACCTTTTCTACATTCTGATTAGCTCCGATATAAGTAAACACCCAACCTTTAGTCTTCAATTCTTCAACCATTTTCTTTATCAGCCTTCCATCATATTCCGAAGAGGAATTTTCTTCCCCGTCTGTTATAATTGTAACCAATACTTTATAATCATCGGTTTCGGATAAAGAATAGCGCAACTTTGTCAATGCCATTCCCATTGCATCATACAAAGGAGTACAGCAATTCGGACGATAGGTCTCATGCGTTAACTCCGACACCACATCTACACTGACTTTATCAAACACAGTCCGGATACTGTCTGAATTAAATATTACCAATGAAACAAAATGTCGTTGTCCTTCATGCTTCCTTTGCGCAGCAGAAATCGTTTGAATCGTTTCATTAAAACCTGAAATAGTTTGTTTCTCAATGCTGCTCATTGATCCACTCTCATCCAAAATAATTAAATTATAAACTCGTTGACTCATGTTGTTTTTATATTTTTAGTTTATCAAAAAAAATCTACAATCATTTTATCTATAATCCTACATACAAACTTTTCTCCTCTCTTAAAAGAGAATTGTCTCCTTATCTGATTAGGAGTCCCAACAAAGCAACTTGTTGACATTCTTCCCTCATCTTTAAACCCGATCTCCACATATACCAGACAGCACTGTTCATCTTTCACCCCTCTGATGTATTGAAATGAAAGAGAGTCATAACAATCACTTACTTTTTCATTCTCCTCCAACAACTTGACTTCCTTATCTGTTATAGTCCCTTTTATATCTTGCACTACCACCTCCAGTAGCTTACTATTCAGCCGGGATATAAGTCCACAAAGATGTGAGTAATCAAAATCGCTTTTACTTCTACGCTGTTCTTCCTGATTACGCTCCCATTCCTTCCTCTCTTTTTCCCGTTCAGGAGTCAGTTCCACTATCCAATAGGTATCTCTCAACTCTTCACACTGATCTAATACAGATTTCTCACTAGCTTCCAACGCTTTACCGGCTTTTTCCCGAGTTTCAAAAGTACCTACCAAATAACTTTCCCGGGCAAAAGTATCTTCGCCCCATACCTCATACATTACCTTGTTCATAATTCCTACCTGCTATTAAATACTTGGATATTTTTCTTTCAGTTTTCTCATAAAAGCCTTGGTTATCTGTAAATTATCCACCTCATCAAACGGTGGAAGAAACACGCAATTATTATCCTTAATCAAGATCAGGTATCTTACATTAATGATGAATGACTGGCTAACCTGCACCAAGTGAGGATGATAACTCAGTATCTTTTGCGAATTTGTATTTCTTTTCAACATCAGAGAATGTTTATCACACAAAACTGCTTCCCATTGCTTACATTTGGAGTTATAGCGAAAATAACCAATGTGTTCCAAACGGATCAGTTGCAAATTTCCAGTCATAGTGGCAGATAAAAAGATATTATCCTGATCTCCGGCAATACCAATATTCTTCCAATTGTCCATGTTCAGTTCATTTTAATTCGGTTATATGTACTTATATTACCATTGTAAATACTCAAAAACTCCTTGATAGCCCGATGTTTAATATTATAAATATTATCTATCGTTTTATTCCATTTTCGGGCAACCTCCTCAGGTGTATATCCTTCAATAATCATTAATCTTAGGATATCCGCATAACGCTTGTTTTTCATCAAAGACATTACCCGTTTCACATCTATATCTACTTCAAGGTTCAGTTCTGTATTATAAGTATTCCTACAGGAATTTATCAATTCCTCTTCAGAATCCTTCTCCATCAGCACCATCTTCTTTTTGACGAAAAAATGCCATGATACAACAGAAAGCCACGTTTTCAGATGACAATCATTTATTCCTAAAAAAGAATCCAGTCTTTTCCAGTTTCCAGCATTGAGTTCCAGATATAGTTCGTTCACAAGTTCATCATATCCGACTTTACCATTGTAAAGTGAATACTTGATTTCATTCAATAAAAAATAGCATTCTTTATAAAAGAATTGATGAGTTACCCTGTTATCCAGATTTTTAAGGCCATGGATATAGTCATTATCACTCAATAAAGGGCTTTTAGTAGCATACGATTTCATAATGGTAAACCTTTAATTTACCACTTAATGTATTTTAGTCCTTCAAAGTAACCCTACTTTGGAAGAAAAATGTATTATTTCCTATTTTTTAGTGTCAGTCCAGCATAATAAAGCCTGCCCAGTAGAAAGGTTCAGGATAAGTTTGACGTATGAATGCTTTTGCATCTTCAAAAGCCTTTCTCTTATTCCAGCCGTTTTCTGTCAGATTTCTGTAAAAATGCACCATAAATTCTTTGGTAGTCCAATCACTCACTCCCCATAAACTCATCACTAAAGTTTGCACACCGGCCTTCTTAAAAGCACGCTGTAGGCCAAAAACTCCTTCAGAATTGATACTACCTAATCCTGTGTCACAAGCAGATAGTACGACTAAATCCGCACCTTTCAAATTCAGACGGGAAATATCATCTGCCGTCATAATGCCATCTAAAACACCTTCCGGTAGCATGGTTCCCTTCCACCCTGCATTACCACCGGACATGATCACACCGGATAACAACATTGCATTCTGATATCCTGCCAACCTTGATACATTCTCCGCATCCGTCGGAGTATAGTAGAAGCCATGTGTAGCCAAATGAATAATTTGAGGTGCCTGCCCATCCAAATGAAAGAAAGATTCCTCAGTACCCTGAGTTCCAGTATAAATAGTCGCATCTATCCGGCAGTCTCCCAGCAAATCAGCAATACTATTTACCTCCTCTTGGGTCATAGGAAGATAGCGATAAACAGAATCACTGACCATGGCTCCACCACGCAATGCAAAAAGTCGGGATATATCATATTTCTTACTTTCCGCATCCATAACGGACAAATCGACATCATAATATAACCCTCCGTACAAAACCGCACTTGTATGTCCAGTTTGTTGTAATTCTTGCCTGCAGATTTCTCTGGTAGAAGACAATCGTATAAAATGATACTGATCTCCCAATATAGAATCAGAGGTAACAGCTACAGATTCAAGAGATAGCTGATGTAAAGTACCAGCCGGAACATAATAAACGGTCTCACCCAGATGAATATAATGAGACAGTGATTCCCAACAAAGCTTCAACAAAGATTGAGAATAAGGGAAATGATAAAGACGGTCTGTTATATTATTTACAGTGTTATATAATGAGTCCAATTGATTCTGATTAAAAAGCGGAACCAATAAGGGATATTCCCACTCTTTCCTTAAAACATAAGCTGCATAACAATGAACGGAATCTAATTTAAAATCCGTAAAGTCAATGGCAACCTCACCTTCTTTCAAAGCATTTTTTATATCCTGATATTGCGTATTCAAGAACTGAGTATAGTTTCCATAAAAAGAGCACTTGCTTGCCAACTGTTTATCAATCTGATCAATCTGAGAATAAAGTTCATTGGCGTTCTCTGTCCCCTTACCTGTAGCTCGCTCTACTTCGGTCAATCGACTTTGTAACAGTAGCATTTTATTATACAGTGCCAAGTCTTCTTCCGTGCCACTCTGCCGTAGTAAATTCCTCATAGACCTTTCAGACTCCAATAACAATCCTTTCGAAAAGACCAATGCATTATATGCATCGCAGGCAAAAGGCTCCTGCTTTACTCCTATTTTTACAGCATAAGCAGTCATATTCCATAATATATCAGAAAGATCATTCCAGTATTTAGTTCTGGCGTTCGTTGGCAAATATCTTAATTGCTTTTTAATAAGCTCTTTCAATAAAATTGCAGCCTGCCTGTAATCTTTGCATCCAACTTGCTTTTCATTGGTGAATCCTTCAATGTTGGCTAAATAGTAAAGTGAATTTGCATACTCCATAGACTGATCTCCATATTTAGATTTACACAAAACTGAATAATGGGAATAATTCTTTTTAGCGACAGCAAAATCTTTTTTATGATACCAACAATTGGCCATAGCCAGCAAAATATGCATTCTGCTATTACTATCTTCCGGATAACGGACAGACAGCAAACTGTCTGCATATTTATAATCAGCTATTGCCAAGTCGTATTCATCAAAGTTTGCATATAATAAACCTCTCTGTACATAATGACCGGCAACCGTTTCCATAGACACCGACTTCAGCTGATGACTCAGGAATAAGGAATCCATACAGCAAAAAGCACTATCCTTTAATCCCATTTTCTGATAAATATATGCACGGTTCCGGTAAGGAGAATAACGATTAGCTGACGCAAGACCAAACTCTGAAGCATAACAAGACAAACAACAGGTGTTATATTTTAATGCGTCATCATATTTTTTCTGTGCTATCTTCAGATCGCACAAGCGTAAACTGGTAATAAATAACTGGCTATTTCTTACCTCTTCCTGCAAATTGGGAATCAGACTTAAATTCTTTAAATAAAATGATTCTGCTAGTGCATCATTTCCCCACAAATTTTGTGCATTGTCCCCTCTTTCATAATTCAGTTCCATCTGAATATTGACATCGCCAACATTTGACATTAAAGAATCTAGCCTAAGTGACAATTGCAGATATTCCTCCCACTCTCCAAGCTCCTTCAATACACCACTTTGTCCTTTCAAGGCATCAATCCACATAAGTGTATCAGGTATCTGCCGGGCAATGTTCACCACCTCGTTATACCTTTTCATAGCCTCATCAGCCGAATAGAATCTTTTTTCTATCTCAGCCATTTGCTTTAATACGGACATCTCATCTCCCTTATCAGAAATCTCCTGAAAAGATTTACGTGCTTCTATAAAACATCGGTATGCTTCTTTATTCTTATTCTGCAGTTTAAGAACACAACCTTCAAAGTACCAGCTCAATCCTATTTTCTGTATGCTTTTTATGCGCATCTCGCCTGTAGCAAACGTCAAACCTTGATGCAATACACTTCTCGCCTTTTCATAATCACGCTTTAATATCAGCTCCAAAGCACATGAGTAGTAAGTCGAGTCCGGCTGCGTTTCGGTATACTGCCGGGCATTTACTCCGACAGTCGCCATTATGAATAATATATAAGTCACCCAACGTCTCATCTTAGCATCTTTTATCTAAGCAACATCCATAATGAATCCGCCTTATCGCGATAATCGCCTTCTTGTAATCTATACTGTTCTAACGATTCACGGACTTCATTATATTTTTTTTGCCCGATTAATGATTGAATACGTAACCACTCTAACTGATAAAGAACAATAGAGTCGCATTCATGTATATAAACATCTTCCTCTGTCTTTATCTTTTTAGCTAGTACCAGAGAGTCTTCACTCCTATATACAATTCTCAAAGAATCTACTAAAATCAAAGCTTCATCATATTGGCTATCATTCAATAACTTCACGACATTCTGAGTATGTGTTCCTCCCCGTTGGTACATTCCCAAGTCTGATGGGATAGACACAGGGATAGACAAATGATCATCTCCTACATGAAAAAAGAAAACAGCCAATACTAAACAAGCAGCCAAAACAGATACGATTCTTCCAATCTTGTAAACCTGGTTTCGCCTGGACCGTACTACATCCAGTGCTACCAAATGCTCTTTCATTGCACGTGTTTCAACTGCATCTATTATATCTTTCATCAATTCTACACGCTGGCGTAAAGCATCATCTCCTGCCAATATATTCTCAAAGGCATTCTTCTCACGCTCCGTCATCTCTCCACGTAGGTAGCGATCTATTTTATTTAAAGTTTCCTCTTTCATGTAGATAAGGTTTCAAGTTATACATATTAAACTTTTCTTCAATACGCTTTTGCAATTGTTCCATACATTTATATTTCCGTGTTTTCAATGCATCCTTACTTGTATAATTATCTGACATCTCCATGATTTCATCGTAATTCTTTTGCTCGTAATAGAAAAGTGAAATAATCTTGTAGCAAGAATCGGGCAGGTTCTTTACACATTCTGAAACAATTTTCGATTTCAAATCTTCCGTATGAGTAGTAACGTCTGCCTCACTCATCTTACTATTCAAAAGCTGTTTCATATCCCGTGCACTTACTTCTTTTTTTCTGAGATATTGGTTATAATCATTTTTGGTGATATCTATCAGATATGTCCGCAAACTGCATTTTAACAGATTTATCTCTCCAGCAGCATTTCTCTTGTAAATTTGATTATTTTGTACAAAAATAGAACAACGCCGGATCTCTTTCCAAAGTTTCACAAATGACTCCTGAAAAAAATCATCTTCCAGATTTTCTTCCTGAAACAGCTTCTTATAAGTTTTACGAAAATAATCTCTACAGTAAGTATGAAAATGATTAATCACTTTCATGTTTTCTTTTTGAATTTCCAGGATGTAAAATTCATCCGTATATGATTTAAATCCCCACATCAACTATTTTCCTCCAAATACATTAAAGACTTTATATCCGGATTTCCCAGTCAACACAGGAGTCTGCGGCAAACCTCTCCGATTCTCATCCATAAATGATTTTATTAATTGGATTAATTGATCATTAGACAGTCTACCCAATGATTCTTTATGTTTATACAAGCCATAACTCAATTTTCCATATCCATCCGGTAATTCTGTATTAGACTGATAATTCTTGCAAGCACTCAGCGTCAGCCAATACTCCGGAGTCTTTTCTTTTTTGACGACAAGAGCAGGATCAATGGGAATCACAAACTTCCTCTCCGTACCTCTCACACACTCCTTGCTTATATCTCTCGAAGAATCTCCACTATGGCATGCATCTACTGCTACCAACAGATGTCCCGACGTTCCTATTTTATTATGTATATTTGTCAATAGTAAGCCGATCTCATCATCTACCAGATGTTTCTCTCCACGATCTTTATTACTATATTGCAAATATCCGTCATAAGGAATCCAAGCCTCATCCAAACCATCCTCTTCATCTCCGTCTATATCCGTCATTCGTTGCCCATGTCCGGAGAAATGAATATAGACAATATCACCAGCTAAACATCGTTTTGCCAGTTTTTGAAATTCAGAGACTATTTGTTTCTTGGTAGCTTGCTTATTCACCAACGTCTTTACATCATTATATTTATAGTATTTCAGCATTTCCACGATAATAGGGACATCCTTATCACCATGAACAGCAGACCAGCTAGTATCTTCATATTCACCTAATCCTATTACTAATGCTCTTTTATTCTGCGCTTGCAAAGACAGAAAGAAAAACATACTGAACATCCCTATTAATATTTTCAGCTTCATGTTCCAAACGATTCCTGACTTAATTCATATCCCAACCTTTACTTTTAAAAACTGCTTTGCAGGAAGAACAAAAATCGTCTAACTGAGAAAATCGATTCTGACCTTCCGCATCATGCATTATGCAATGTTCCGCTTTACAATGAGGCAAACCTTCTACATGTCCTAGTTCATGTAACATTAACTTCCTCAAATGCTCTGTACGTTTTGATGGGATACGGAGTCGATAAGTGGATATTACAGCAGCCCTTTTATTCAAATAGCTTAATCCCATCACTCCCCAATTCTCATGTTCTTTGTATTTCAGACTAATATCCTTTGTCGTCATTCCTAAGACCATATCATTATTCAGTTGTAAAGTCATCATTGTATTCAATAACTTAGCTGCCAGATATCTGTTTCTTGGTACATAATAAGCAGAATCAGGCAAAGATATTCGTCCTTCAAAATGTACCGAAGAGTATACTTTTCGAAGTTCCTTAATCATTTGGCTTCCTAGATTAGAAGGGAAATCACCGAAAAAATAAACATGAATAGTTCTTGTTTTATTCTCCTGTTTTGATTTCGCCTGGCTAACAACTGTTTTATCAGTTTTCACTACATCATGATTAGCATTACCTCCACAAGATGCAAATAATGCCACACAAAAGGACATACTTAGAAATATTTTTTTCATCATTTATATTTTTCAATTTTCATTACTAGCTTTTCTTAAAGCTTCTCTAGCCCATTCCAGCCTAGTTTTACCTTTATCTCTGGCATCTTTCGCCCACCGTGTACGTGTTTTGGCCTTATCTATAGCATCATTTGCCCATCTCTGATAGGTAGCTACTTTATCCAAATCCCCTTTACCTGCATAATATTCAGCATCCTTCAGGTACTTTTGTGCCTGGTTATTATAATACTCAGCATCTCGTTCATAACCTTCCGCCTGATTAAAATAATATTTGGCTTCACGCTGATAACTTTCAGCCTGTTTCAAATAATAATCTCGACTTAGTGGATAAGCAGACAGTATAGACAATAATCCAATAATCTCCAATAACAATAATCGTTTCATGTCAGATATAATTTAAAGTTCAATTCAAAATAGAATAACATATGTTTATAATGAGCACTTAACTTTCATTTTCTAACATGCAATCAAATTATTTATAAAAGATTCACCTATTTATTTTATTTGAATAATCAAATATTTGCTTACACTCCAAAAACTAATAGAATCAATAATTTTAAGAATATATGAGTCTCGCCCATTTTCTGTAAGCGTATATGATGTAGAAACTACATTTGTAAGTATTTGAGGTTCTTTACCCACAATTATCAGTTGCTTTAGAAAACGCATATCTGCCTTCACAAACATTGAGGTATCCAAAGATGAATAATCTATTCTTTTCTTTGCAAATAATCCTCGGGATGAAAGAAGTCCACGAGCTATCAGATCTTTTTTAGTACCTATCGTATAATAAACCTCATTTATCTTTTTCTCTTGTTCACTAAATGTTTCTGTTTTTTCTTGTAGCATGGATATAGTATCATTCAAAGTCAATACATCATTTTTTAATGATGATAACTTATCAGTAAGAATCGAAATATTGCCATTCTTACGCTCCAATTCTCTACGAAGTACCCTTATATTTTCATTTTTCTTATCAATTTCATTAACCAAATAATCAATCATTATTTGAAATTTTCTAATATTTCCATCCTTATTAGATAATGATTCTTCCATTGCTTTCATTTCCTTACTTTTTTCAGTAAGCAAATTCTCAAAAAATGATAAATTCTCAAGAATCTTTTTTCTGCTTAACACCCGTCCCTCAATATCACGATTTGAATATAAGATTTGTTCATGCTTAGCAATCGAATCAAGAGTAACAGAGACCTGCGCAATAGTAGATGTTATTTCTGTCAAAGCTTCATTTTGCTGTTGATTTACTTTTATCAACGAATCACGTTCTGCAGTAAGTTCCTTCGACAAATTACTGTGCCCACAAGAAAAAGAGACAAAACAAAGAAAGAGAACGAAAAAGAAATACACAGATTTCTTTAAATCCATTTTTAGAGTTTTCATACGCAAATTTCAATTATAAACTATCTATTTTCATTGAAGTAACTTTCTTTTTCACACCATTAACTATATATTTATTAAAGTCCGCATAAGATCCGTGAAAAGTATTTATATCAATTTCTCCCTTTATTCCCGATATCTTACCCTTATTCGTAAATTGCCAAAACCTCCAAGGTTCAGAATGTGGAGGAAGTTCAGCATACCGGGCTAACCAATAATCATATTTATCAAACTCCGGTCGATTCAGATAATCCTTTTTATAATTGTAAAACGTATAAATTATTGGCAGCCTGTTATAATGAGACTCAATTTGCTTTAGCCATTCTAAAGCCATATTTAACACGGAATCAACTCCTACATTCAACATTACTTCTTTAGGTATTTCCAAGTCCAATATAGGAGGTAAATCTCCTTCATCCAACTTTACACGACTGATATAGTTCTCAATCTGAGTATTTATAGGCGACTTTGTACTCAGAAAATGATAAGCCCCACGAACAACTCCGTGTTCCTTTGCCAAACTAAAATTACGTTCAAAATATGAGTCTTTAATAGTTGATCCCTCAGTGGCTTTTATCAAAGCGAAAAAAATAGGTTGATAATATTTTAAACCAGAAGTTTCTCCACATACAATATTGCCTTTTTTATCCGCAATTAGCATCAAATCATCCCAGTTAACATTTTCCTGCCGATAAGAAAGATCTATACCATATATAGAATCACCAATTGCATAATTTCCTTCCATCTTCGAGAGTACACCATTAATCCATTGCCCGCACTCAATCTTCCCTTCACTTAGATATAATGTTCCCAACCCATTTTTTCGTCCCAAACTCCAATTTCCAACATATTTCATTCCATTACTATAATAATAAATTCCAAAACCATTGGGAGCTAATTCACTGAAACTCCCGACATATTTATTACTATCGTTAATCATGGTTCCTTTATACAACTTGTCTTTTCTCCAGATCCCTTGATAAGTATTTCCCTTTCTCGTTTTCAAAATTCCCACTCCTGTCTTCAGACCATTCACCCAAATTCCATGAAATATGTCTCCATCCCCATATCTTAACACACCTCTACCATGCATTTTATCATCATGAAATTCACCTTCGTATTTATCTCCATTAGGATACAATAGGATACCTCTACCTGATCTCATCCCATCTTTCCAATCACCCTCATATCGTAATCCATTGTTATAATATAATATACCATTTCCTGACCTAACTCCATTCAGTGTCTCTCCATAATAATGCCCTTCATCACATACCATTTTTCTATAGTATTTACTACAGGAAAAGATTGAGCAAACAACAATAATTCCTAATATACAATTAAACAGCTTCATACTATATATACATGAAATTTTAAACATCAATGTAGTGTTGGAATTCTTTCGTTCTTAGATATTGACCTCACCTTCCCTGCAGAATGCTTATCACAATAAGCTAATTCTATATAAACATCCATGTCAAGATTTTCTCCTAGCATAAAAATATTATCATAATTTTTTACAGGAATTTTTCTGCAAGCTTCCAATATTTCCGGCCACCGATGAACCCCAATCTCAACAAGTCTAGGAGTCCATATATCAATTATATTCTTTGAATTTCGGCGATTCAAATCATCCCATAATCCCACAATATATGGACGAGCGTTCATTGAATCACGATTCCATATTTCATTAGAATTTAGGTAATTGCACGCATCAATAATTTGCCTAGCCACATCGCCTGAAGATTCACTTAAGTTTGGCAAATCCTCTTCTATAAAGGCTAATGATCCAGATGTATCTAAACCATTTTTATTTATCTCATTTTCCAACAAATCATTTCTAAACATATAACTTGTCGCCCAGCCTATACCGATACTCAACAAGAGTAAAATAATATAAAAACGCTTTTTCATTTTATATCCAGACGAACTAAAAAATATTTGGTTTTCTTGAATCTTATCTATTTTATAGCCTGCAATTTTGTAGTCTCTTGCATTAAACGCTCCTTCATTAGTTTGAAGATGCCCAAAGTACCGTTTTCCTTTAACTTCATAAGGCAGACACAATATATACGACCTCTTGGAATGCAAATTAATTGCAGAATCATCACCATCATTATTTATTTGCATATCATTGGCTGACGACTCACCAAGATATTCATTCGTTTCAGTTCTTTCACAATGCAATTTTTGAGGAAAATCTGGTGCACTTATTTCATTTAATGTATAGCTAGTGCTAACATCATTGCCATTCATATTCAACTGGACAGGAATATTTAAATCCTTAACACAGATTACACACGGAGTTTCCTCTCCTCTTATTTTACTATTCCCTATTTGCAAGCAAACGCTATTCAAAAATTGAGTCAAATGCACATCATGATATTCTATAAGCTTTTCTCCTGATATATCATTCATCAATGAAGAAGAAAAGGAGAGATGACAGTCCATCTCCACTAAGAATACAAGTTTATAGTTGAAAAGCCAATCCTGATATAGCCATTGAAACATTTCACTCCATGAATAATCAGTTAGCTCAACGCGCCTGTATGCAATTTTTTCTGAAAATTGCCAAGACCGTGGAACAATGACTAATCTTTCCTCCTTATCTATATTTTCTATAGAAATACACTCTTGCTCATCAATTTCATTCTTGTTTATAATGAATTGAAGTTCCTGCAGTTTATTACGTAAAACGCACGCAGAGATATACATTCCTTGAGGTATGAACAACCAAGCAATAATATATTCTATCGAGTTCACACTTGAAAGCATGCGAATAACTCCGATGTAGCATCCGTTTTGATTAACAAATACTGGATAACAAGCTTTCAGAGATTTCTCTCCATATATTTCCTTCAAATATATATTTAAATCAGGCAAATCTCCTATCCATTCATGTTGCTTACTAAGATATCTTATCTTTGCTTCAACATTACATTCAGCAATATACAAACCTAGCATATCTTGTCACATTAAAAGTAAATATAATCACTGTACTGTCCCCGTTGTGTCTTCAAAAGTCAAGTTGTTTATCACTTCTGTAAAATCAGCGGTATAATTCTGATACTTGTTTTTATGAGCATCTAATAATTTTAAGACTTTTGTTATTTCATTGTCCAGATATTCGATGACAGACTTACCTCTATAATACATTTTATAATAAGACATTTCTTTTATTTTATTCATATAGGCATCTGCGTACATTTCTTTCATCGGCTTTTCCATACGAACCGCATCATTTTGCGCCCGTTGAACTACTGTTTTTACTTCAACCATTGATTTTTCATACTCTTTCAGCATTTTATTTACCCAGGAATATTCTGTTTTGACTTGCTCATTAGCAATTCTATCAAACATTTCTAAAGCAAGCTTTACTCTAGTCGGAGAATATTTCAAGCTCAAATAGGTCATTGCAATCTGTACATACATAGTATCTAATTTTCCTGTTAAGTTGCTATTGACTATCTTCAACCGGTCATTCTCTTTCTTTAACTCTTCATTATTCTGTTGAGTTTCTATATTAGAATTATTCTGTATCCTCAAATCCCGTATTAATTGATTTATCAAAGGATACAATCTTTGAGCCATCGAATCCAATAACATTATTGAATCGACTTGCAACCCGGCTATATGCTTTTCTCGCCCTTTAACCAGAGTTGAAGTTACTTCATTCTGAGCAACAATATTTTCTATAAAAGAAAATAACATCAATAGTAAAATAAATTTCTTCATACTAGTAGTTATTCATTTTTTGCATATTTTGTTTTGCTTCCCCCGAATGAGGACCATCAGGATATAGATCCAAATAGTGCCGATATGCTTCTTGGGTATTTTCTGTACAAGCATCTTGCCAATTATAATATTCAATAGCTTGAATATATATATCTCCACATTCTTCCTTAAGTGCACTGACTCTATATGAAAGACCATACAATTCTCCAGCATAAGTAGAATAATCATTCATAGCTTCAAATAGCTTTTCTGTATTCCTACTATATGAATCACGATCATAGCTGCGATAATTCCTAAAACGTCCCGGAATGCTCTCAATATAACGATAATGTGAACTATGAATATCCAAAGGCAATTTATTTAAACCATCTACTATTTCTCTACAGTTGCACAAATGAGGCATTGAGCTCAATTCATGCGCCCGGCTTATACGTATACGCACATTCGAAATCCCATCAAAAGATGTTTTGTTTATTAAAGCCTTTGCCTCATTATAGCAGTTTATTACATTCTGAATAGAATCCAACTTTTTGTAATTTGGTGAATTGTTTTCCAATGCAGATACAATTTTTCCTGAGTGCTCTACTTTATATGCTTTCAATTTCAAAATCCGACTTTGCATATATTCGTTATCATCAGTAGACCATACAGGTCGCTTAAATGTTTCAAAAGATTGGTCTATAAAAACGGGAGTATATGCAGAGATAAAATTTTCAAGTAACAAATTATAATCCTTCTCCGAAAACAACTTATCTTGATTATAATCTATTATATTATAATCTATCATCTCATATAAAGAATCTATCTCTATAAAAGATGATTTACATGAATATATCTGATCAATATCGTTCTTAATTTTAGAAACATATTGATTAGTCAAATCAAGTTTTTTAGGAGATACTATTATATCTTTTACAAAGTAAAAAATTCCTCCTATTACGGTACATATTGCTACAGTTAACAATAATATTTTAACTATTCTATTGAACATAATTTCATTCTTGGGTTTGAAGTCCAGACACTGTTGTTGTTTTTGCAGTTGTCTCTGACTTAGTAGATTTTGTCGCACCAGTTTTTGATTGAAAAGATTTTATATAATCTTCTACAACTATATCATATTGCCTCTTAGTTGTATCCCTAAAATGAGTAGAACCATTTATTTTAACATTATCCCTTATTTTTTTCCATTTATTACTTTGAGATAATTTTTCATTCCACTTCATTATTCGTGTTTTTTTTCGACTATTCAAATCATCCCAAAGTCCTTCTAGGCATTTAATGCTATTCATTTGACCACGCTGCCAAACTTTATTACTATCCAAATATAAAATTGCACTATTGTCGATAATAGTGTTGTTGATATTAGCTGAAACATCAGTATTTACAAAGGTAACCGATTTCTGTTTTTTTTCTAATTGTAATATTTTATCATTCAATTTACATATTGAATCACTTTTTTCTTTTTCCATTTCAGAAATATAATTCTTAGCAATCATAAATTCCATACCGGTACCAATACCTCCTCCCAACAATAATACAAGAAATAGAACTAATATAATCAACTTACCATTTGACCTAATCCAATAACGAGAATCATATTCGAAGCGTATTTCATTTTTACATTCATTCTTCCGATACCCCTCAATACTACATTCTCTCCAATTTTCTATAGAAATAGGGTATTTAATTTTATCCTTTCTACTTTTGACAGAATAAGGAATAACTAAATCATAAGTCTTCTCTTCTTTCGTCAACTCAATTACAAATGGAGATTTTGATGAATAGTTCTTTAAATCAACAGCACCTTTAAATTTCTTATAACCATTGGCCTCAACTGCAATATCAACTTTAGAAAGTTCGTTTTCCGGTAAACAAATCTCAGAGTACAACTGCTGATTATTAAGATAAAGAGTAAAACTAGGTATCTCCTTGTTATTCTTATCCGAACCATTTATAATAAAAAAATCCCTTTTTATTATTTTTTCCCATGAAAGATTAGAAAAGAAATGATCATTTTCGAAATCTGATAATCCACTCACCAAAATGTTTTTAAACCCATCCCTAGTTACTTCTGCTTCATCAATGTTGCTTGGAATACGATAATTCCCAATGTTATTGTTATTCTCCGTAGATAAAGTAGACTCTCCAATTATAACTTTGACACCATCAGGTATCTGAGGTATTCGCAGAACCTTAGTTTCCTCCACGAATTTCTCAGATATATTTTCCATATCCCAATTTACCGGAAAGCTGCAACTTCTGTCCTTCATCTTTAAAAGATAAACAACCTTATAATAAAAATAGGATTCTTGATATAGCTTATCCAAAATCTCAATCATATTAAAATCAGTTGTCTCTACACGAAAATACGCCTTAGAATCAGACTTTTGCTTTGATAAAAGAAAATTAGTATCATTATCACTTTCCCAGTCTTCTATTTTACGACATTTATCAACATCTATTTTGGATTCTCCAATAATTTCTCTTAATTTTCTCAACTTATCATACAACTTTTGGCCAGAAATAGATGTCCCTGGGGGAATGAACAACCACGCAACGAGATGATCATTTGGGCGACTGCCTGGAAGCATACGTACAACTCCTACACAAATACCCAGATCTGAAGCTATTACCGGATAAAATTCTTCTATATCTTGATTTTTTGATAAATTCATAAAATCATCGCGCAAATCAAGAATTACAGTCTTCCACTCAACATCTTCACCATAAAGAGTGGTTGGCCCTCCCTGATATCTTACAATATATACTCCTAACATACATTTATAATTTAAAAATATCAATCCATGTCGTTCCACTAACTGCAGCTGAACGTTCCATTAATATATCTACTATTGCTTTGGATGCATCAGGATTAAAACAACAATAATTCTGAAAACAAACTTCACCTAGAGTAAAATACTCTACATTTATTACCTGATTGTTAATGTCATTCTTTTCGCATAAAATACTAAGATTCTGATAAAGTGACCTATAGTTTCTTTTCACGTAAGTTTCTACATCCACACTTTGATCTGTCTGCTTATCCCATTTGGTCACGAGTAAATAAACGCCATCAGTAGACTCCTTCATAACATCAATTAAATTGGCCAGATACCCTACAGAAGAAGCTAAATAATCATCTTGGCAAAGGTTCTGATAGCGTTTTTTCTCTCCTCCACATTCCACAACAAAAAAATGAATTTTGCGAGTCTTTCTATTTGACAATAACTCATTTAGTTTTTCCAATGTTTTTTGTTCCTCATCAGCCAATACCTTCCCAGCTATGCTTTTGTGCATACAAGTAAAGATTTCACCTGCAAAATCCAGAAAAGCTATAGGATGATCCTTCTTTTTTTTATCAGTTAATGTAAATCTCATCTCATGAATCATTCCTTTAGGGGTGCCGAAAGGCAATGTACACACAGTCTCTATCTTAAATGTAGAAGCAAGCCTCGTCATATAATCATATGCCTTACTTTCAATATCATATTGTATATTTTCTGCATATTCCTTTGCCGCACTAAGTATTCCGCCTAAAGCACATGTTTTTCCTGAAGCCGGAATACCCCAGAAATAAACTTCAGTAAACTCATCAGGTATCGAATCCGGTAACGAAGATTCAACATTGTCGTAACAATCATTATCCACATTATCAAGAAGATACCTAAGAAACTTATTATCAACATAACCTACCAAATCTCTACGACTTATAATATCATACTCATTTAACCTTTTAATTACTAATGAATTTAATAAATTGTGATCCTCAGCAATTAAGCTCACCAAATCATCTTTTGAAATTATCTGCTGTTCTATGTTAGATCGTATAAGCTCGACAACCGCCTCATCTGGGTCAATATATCCACTACCATCAGTATAAATATATACAATCTTTGCTTTTAAAGAATCAACAACATCATCATTAAATAAAAGGTCCTCTGCATTTTTGGCAAACATTCCGTTGGGATACTTCTTTAAAAATTCCTGTAAAGAATCTTTTGACCTTTTATTTAATTTCTTCCAATCTTCCTCCTCCTGCTTTTGCCCTATCTTAGCTTTATTCTCTCGTGCTTGATCACGAAATTTTCCTTCTTGCCAGCTTCTAAGGTAATTATCATAGCCTTCAACACTATTTGCTTCACAAGCCGCTTTCCATGCTATTATTTCCTCATTGGAAACACATTTCTTTTTCCGTTCTCGAGCTTCCGAGCGATATTTACCTTCTTGCCAAGTCATCAGATAGTTATCATAGGCTTCAATTGTATCTGCTTCGCAAGCTGCTTGCCAATCATAATCCTCACCATTCTTTATCAACTCATCCACCTTTTTCTGCTTAGCTATGTCAAAATCGCCTCCTGTATTCCTCGGATCTTTTAGTCTATCAAAAGTCGTAAACTTCTTTTGTTTTATAAAAAAATAAATCTGTTCAGGAGTCAAATCTGCAATGTTATCAAATATATCCTGTTCTTCCACTATATCCAGTTCTTCCATGTTCGTTTTATTATTTATATGTTGTAAGTTCTATTTATTTGAATATTTAAATAAAGTATATGTACTTTTCGTGTTACGAGTTTGCAATGCATATGGAAAAAGAAGCAAAGCATAACAAATGATAGCTAACAACAGCCCTATCAATGCAGGTGTCCTATTAAAAATAGTATATAGATTTGTCACATCTTCAAATGTTATAGAATACGCAAAAGGCTCGGCTGATTCATTCGGACAAAGTGTTTCAGACATTTTATGGAGTTCAGTTATCTTATCAGATATAACAGAAGATATAGTTTTTACATTGTTCAAGAAAAAAGGATTCCAAACATTCGCATTACTCCGAGCCTTATCCAGCCAATCAATTGTGGGTACTTTTATGTTATCATAGTTTTCGGAAAGAAGGTGTTGTCCCCTCAATTTATCTATTTTTTTTTCTTTCTGAAAATTATCATCTTTACCTTCCATAAATCCATAATTAACATACTGGGAGGGAGAATTATTTTTTGCCCTAATCACACGATCCAGATCATTTGTATATACCTGAACGCGATTATTCGCGTATATTTCATAGGCATCAAAAACGGCTTTGCTCTTATCTATCGACTTGGAAAAACTCGTAGACAGAACATCTTCATTTGAAAAAACTGTCCAAAAATGCAAAAAGGGCAAACTCGAAATAATAGAAAACAAGATGAAGATAAGGAGACAGATGCGCTCAATCTTTATTCGTATTTTAAAATAGCGGGCAACAGCTTTTAATCCTTGCAAATAAGTCATCAAGCCCAATAATATCAATACCATTACCCCTGTAAGTATTCCGGATAGTATAAAATTACCATCTCCCCAATAAGTTAATCCCAGAAAAGAGATATAACCAATAAAAATCAACGAGATATAGGCTAATATATGCCCAAACGTAAATCTAAGTTTCTGATTTCTCATAACAATATCAATAATTTAAATCATTTCTTATACTCAGGCAATTGTTTCTTCAATTCTTCAATTTGATGTTGATGCTCCTTGATTTTTCTTCTGATCGACTCATAATCCACCCATCCTTCTTCATGTTCCTTTAGTTTCTGTATGGGTTGAGGATGCTCCTCATAATCCCCGTTACGTAGCATGATTAAAGCCTTGTCTACTTGTATTAACGGTCCAACATTACTATCAATATTCTTACCTGTTTTGATGAGAATATTCGATATTTGCTCAACAGTCAGGTCCTTTTTTACCGATTTCATCAATGCAACCGCCCCAGCGACTATAGGGGCAGCCATACTTGTACCATCACAGTAATTATAACTATTTACAGGAAACGTACTATAGATATCAACTCCGGGAGCAGCAATTACAGAACCATCTCCATAATTGGTAAATTCAGCAGCTTTGAAATCTTTTCCGATAGCAGTTACATTTAAACTGCAACCGGTACGATGCTCTGGTGGCAAATTTGTCAACACCGAATTATTACCGGCAGAAAACACCAATATAGAATTATATTTTTTAGCAGTGTTTAATATCCACTTCCACATATTTTCTTTAATCTTGAATTTGTTCCGTATCAATTCTTCCTGTACATCATGCGGAATATCAGATTTAAAGACAGTTGTAATAGACGTATTTATTACATCCGCACCATTATGAATGGCATACATAATGCCATTAACCCAAGCAGTAGTCGAAGTATTTTCTCCATCAAAAACTTGTATAGGCATTATTTTACACAAAGGCGCTATTCCGGACACTCCTTTATCCAGTTCACTATCCGCTGCAGCTAATCCTGCCACATGCGTTCCATGCCCTTCACCAACAGAAACAGTGGTAGATTGTGTAAAAACATTATAAGATTTTATAATTTTATTCTTTAACAAGTTATGCTTTATGTCTATGCCATCATCCACCACAGCTATAACAATATCTTCATTACCTTTCGTTATTTTCCAGGCCTCATAAGCATTTACTGCTTTCAAATGCCACCCCGAATCAGTGCCCGACTCCTTCAAAAATCCCATTCCGCCATTTATATCCAGTTTTTCCACTTCAACCACATACATTTTATACTGAGACAATTTTGACGACAATTCATTAAGCAACATTTCTCTTTTCTCAGCAGGAACAAATAATTGCACCATCGGGATATTAGGATCAAAACCTACTATTTCAAATTCCTCTCCCGGATATTCTTTCTTAAAATCCGCAGCAAATTGATTCAAATCAGGCTTATCTTCAAAATATATATCTATCAGATTATTGAAAATATTACGTCCATCAGGAGTCTCGCTATACGGTAATAAGTTACCATCCTCATCTTTAAAAGGAGGAACTCCCAGACGCTTCGGGAGATATTCATTATCATATACAATTCCTGTATTCGGATCAATTACCTCACCATCATATATATTATCAGGCAAGCCTATAACCGGACCACTTTCATTTGTACCAAGAACAGGAACTGCTCTGCGATCCTCCAAACAAGACCTTAGAATAAACCATAATAATAAAAGTAGCAACAACAATAAAAGAAGCCATAATAACCTCCTCAAACATCCGTTTGAAAACCAAAATCTCTTATACCACGGCATCTTCTTATTATCTTCTTCGTATTTAGCTTTAAAGATAATATTCTTAGTCAAGCTACAACCTTCGGGATTCATATTCCATCCTATAAATCTATATCCTTCATGAGGTTCTACAACAGGTATATCTCCCGAAGATATTACATATCCTCTATTCTTTCTAATTTCACAATCTCCCTTAATTGTACCATTATCACCTGCGTCAAACGCACATATATACTCATCTACCTCAGGATCTGGAAAATCCGGACGTTTTGGAGAAACTGGAATATCCTCATCATCAATGATATTAGCTTTCTGTTCTACAATCTTTTTTTCATATTTAGCAGTAAAAACAATATCTTTATCAATTTGAAAGTTTTCAGGTAAAGAAGACCAACCTACAAACTTATATCCCTCTTGTGGAATAACCTCAGGAATCATTGCCGAAGATATTATTTCTCCTTCCGGCAATTCAAATATAAAATCTTCAGTCAGACCACCTGTGAATGTGCCATAATCCCCTGCATTGAAGCGAACTTCATACGACTTCTCAAATAAAGCCTTAAACACACAATCATTATCAATTTTATATCCGATTGGTTCTGGTATCCATCTTACAAATCTACATCCTTCTTTCTCCTTTATTACCGGCAAATCTTCTTTCGTCAAAATATAGTTTTGCCTTCTACTAATTTTCTGCTCATAATGATTAGAAAATACAGCGTTATCTTCAACGTCAAAGGTTATTTTATAAATTGAACATTCATCATAATCATGAATAATCTCTCCAAATGATTTATGCAAATTAGCGCGATGCTTCATCCCCCAAATACCTAATACCACTTTGCCATCATAACAATAGATATATTCATCACATAAATATTTTATAGCTCCTTTCAAGATATTTTTTTCATCCGAATTCTCTATTTGTTCCAGAGCATTTGTATAACAATTTATCGTTTCATCTTTAATCTGTTCATATTGCATTTTTTCCTTCCCGTCCAATTGAGTGTAATGCACTGGTATCTCTTTCCATTCATGAGCATACCACTCTATTGTTTCAGTTGCATTATTGACAACAGGCTGTGCCAAGAAGCCTCTATACTCTTCGGTTATATATTTATTAACAATGCTTTCAACACTCTCATAAATATTATATAAAGGCGTGGAGCCTATTCCCTGTATATCGCAAAAATCAGCTTTATCAATATAGCATAAAGCCTTCTTATTATAAAGAACTTGAATGCCCATAATATTTACATCAAATTACTATATTGTTCTTTTATCTTCTGAATAGATTTATTAGCTTCAGGATTTCCATCCGGCATATCACTAACCAAGATCAATCCCATTTCCAGATTATTTTTCCATTTCCAATAGTTATCATACATAGGAAGCCGTTTCAAGATTTTTACTTCTTTCTCCTCCACCCATTGTTTTTTAAGAATATCAGCAGAGTTCTCCAAGTCTGAAAGTACATCTGCTACAGTTCCTGAAGTAACGGATGTTTCATCACAATGCAAATCAACATCAAACCCATATCTTTGTGCAGTAGTTTCAATATAATTCAAATCCTTCCCGTCCATATAATCCCTTCCGAAATTTCTGGAAAAATTATTTAATGTCAATGCCACCGCATCTGCTATAACTTCAGAAACCATATCATCGTTATATTCTTTCAAATATTGTTCTGTAATCTGCATGATCCGGTTCTTCATTCCTAATCGAATGAATAAATCCTTCAATAAATTCACTATGTCATCTACGCAATCAAATAATGATGACAAGTTAAGAGCAACTTCATTCATCAAATGCTCAATCCAATACTGATATATTTTTGAAGAGATTATTCCACCTTGAGTAGTATCCATATCATCCCTTCCATCTTCTTTATTATTACTTCTTTTACTCCCGATTATATCCTCAATAGTAAGATTATCTTTAGACAACCATTGGGCAACCCCCTCTTCATCTTTATGAGAGTAGTATGTACGCAAACGTTTTAATCGTTCCTCCCAGTCATTTGTGAAATCTATTTTAGCACTTAAACGAATATTTGCCACAACTGAACTCACAGGAGGTATTTCAACATAATTCTTGATAATTTTAAATACTATTTTTTTTATCTCTATTGGATAAATCATTAACTCTTTCACCAACTGTCCAAAAATTGCCGGCTCTTTTCCAAATAACACATCAATATCACAACGGATTCTTCCTAGCTTTTGCTTGACTGTATTTAACTTCTCAACAGGATTATCCGATACAAAATGTGCAGATATTATATCTAATGCATCGCATTTTATATTATCTACCTCGTTTTCATATTTCTTCCTTCGCGCATCATCCAACTGGGGAGCAATCTTGTTTAAACTCTCAATAATAGCTAACGAGCCATCGCTATTAGGAGAAGCCACATCATTCCAGGCCTGTTCAGGATCAGAAAAATGATCGATTACAAAAGGATACTTTTTAAAACTTTCTTTCAAGTGCACTCTATACTCAGGATATTCCGCAGGACACACTTCTTTCTCTTTCGTATCGTTTCCCTCTTTATATTCTTTGAATATATTTTGGTTAATTGACCAAAAGAAGCTACGAAGCAAATAAATATTCCTAAAATAACAACTATTCATATGTACATTCTCCTCTGACGCAACAATCCAATTATTGAACCAATCATAGGTACATACTTTCAATACTTTTTCAGCAAGAGGTTTAAATCTATCATCCCATTTATCATTTAAGTTATCGCCACGTTTTTGATTAGTATGGGCTAATTCAAAATTAAATTTTGTAGCAACAACAAAAAATGGCGAAATACCTCCTGCATCTTTTATAAACACACTCCGTTCCCGAGGTGTCTCACCAATATTGTCAACAATCCAATTATTTAGAGTCTCCCCCATTTCAGTATCCTTTCCATCTCCTCCATCTTTACAAAAGAGTATAGCTCCAATTCTTTTGGCATTAGAATACTTATTAAATAAATAGGAAACACGTCCGCGCCGGATTAATTTAGACATTTCTTTCTCTATATCCCTTTCATAAATCTTTTCACGCGGACATGAACCTGGGAAGTCTAGCAAATCAATATTACTTAAAAACCTCATTCGTTCATTATCAATAGAATCAGGAGAAAGAGTAAATGTCAGTTCAGCTGCTAAAGCACACAAACTAGCTTTTCTAATGTCTTTAGCCAAAAGCATTCCTGTAGAATCATACACATCTGTTGTACAATGATATTTCCTCGCCATCTCCCCATCCCCTAAAATTTCGTCTGTCCAGTTGATATCAAGTAAAGTTCCATTTTTATACAATAATGCCTGATAAGGTACATACACATCCATTTGAAAAGACATTTTCTGTAATTCACTAATCAATAAAGTAAATAAGTCCGTTATGTCTTTATTCTTATTCCATAATAGAGTAAACAACCTCGGCCAATTTTCCAAGCGAATATGAGATATTACCCTCGACACCGCCAAGGCAAATTCAGATTGAATAATGGTAATGGCATTACTCCCAACTATTTGTTTAAAATAATCAGATATATCGTATATATCATCGTCCGTTATGTAATTCTGATTGTAATTTTTGTCAACGACTTCATTCAATGTCTTTTCAATTTCTTTGTTCAAGTCATTGAGGTCCAATGCTGTTTCCGGATGAATTTTAATATCCTTATAATAAGAATCGGAGAGAAATAATATAATATCTACAATAGTGAAATTACGCACTTTCACATATTCTGTCATCATAGAATTATTACAGCGTGTAGTAAAGCGTGTTATAACTCCTGTCGATTCTCGTTTAACATTTTTTCCACCACTAGGATTAATTTCATCAACAAAGACCGGTTTTTCTTTCCCGAAATCAACAGAGAATGGCTTTCCGATTTGAGATAGCAGACTATCCATCAAGTAAGATTTTCCTGCTTGACTTTCTCCATACGCTGCAGCTGAACATCTTTCTTCTATTGCAAATTTTATAGTTTTCAATTTGCGCCTAAAGTTTTTTAATCTATTTATCTCTGAAATATTATTTCCATGATATGTTTCCAACCAGCCTATTGATTGGTTCAACAAATTAATCTGTACATCTATATTTTCCATAAAGCCATACTATTAAGATTTTACAATTCAAAAGCACCAGAATCCAGCCAATAGCAATTTGATACGCCCAAACTATGTATAGTCAATCTCTTGCCAAAAAAAGGTGTAATATCTTCTTGCTCAGAATTACTCACTTCACAAATTTCAATATTTTCCCTCTCATTATTAGAGTCTACCTTTTCAATCTTAAATGTAAAAGGCAACTTCTGCTTTAATAGGTGTTTACGCTCTTCAACTAATTCTTCAATCTTAGATGTGGACAAATCATCATATTTACTTTCTATTAATTTCGCTATCTTAACATCATCAAAGTCGATACAGAACAATACTCTGGCAGGATATAAGTCCGAATCTATTTGTTTTGCTTCGATATAAACCGGAAGAGAATTAACTACAAGCTCTCCATTTTTTTTCGATGGTGTAAGAATGTATAAATGCTCTTTATTACTCAAAGGGTTTGGATTCAAAAGAAAATTAGCTGTAGAACAAATTCTTTTCCCCAACTCTGTAGTGTCAATAGAAAAGTTTTTCAAATTTGCTAAATCCGTAGAGTAATGTCCTATCATAGCTCCTACAGAAACAACTGTCTTAGGGCTAGTCATATAGCCAAGCCCGTCATTAAAAGGATACCACGTGCCTATATGATATTTATTAAGTAATACTAATCTATTAGGTGCCACCGGATAGTATTTCAAAAATATCTTCTCAATCGGAGGAAGGGAAGTGGGACGTCCGGAAAGTACTATTATATCGCAAGAGTAAGCATACATTATAGCTGCTATTTTCTTTAACAGAGGCTCAAAAGCACGTTCTATAAGTACACTGACATTATCCGGATCAAAAATCCATTCAATCTGTTCGAAATCAAACCCAAAATGTCGTTTAAAAGATTCAAGTACAATAGGGCTAGGCTGATTCAGAGAAAAGACATCCTCATATCTCACTGCACAACGTTTTGTGCCTTTAGATAATAATTCTAAAAAATAAGAAATTAAGGGAACCGAAATCTGTAAATTAAAATCACGTCTTAACAATCGATCGGTAAAAGACTGTTCGTTATGATCAGGGCCAAAAAAGGAATAAATTTTTTTATGATATTCTTCCGAAGATATATTCCTTAAATACTTACGAAGCATACTATGTTCGCCTTGAATAATAAGATTTAAAATAAGCATTTTAAGCATATCATCACCGGCATAATAATAACTATCATAAAATAAAGGGGACGGTACTAATTTTACAATATCTTTATTCTTATAATCATACTTACAAATCATCAAATCTGAAGTGCCCGCCCCAATATCTAACGAACCGACAATTAAGGAATTATTAAGATCATCTTCACGCTTTCGACCATACAGATGAAAAAACTCTTCACAATGACAATTATAACGTTGTGACATTTCTGCATACATATAGACCAATTGAGCACATGTTGCTTCATCGTAATACCATTTATCAGATGTCTTCTGTAGTTTCGGTACTATTATTACATCAACATTTAAACTATTGTTTGATTGAGGTCCCTTATTTTCACTAAAATTCTTTAGCAATAGTGCCGCATCTTTAGCCGAGTTAATCAATGCTTCACGCTCTATTTTTGACATCGCTGTAGGACATGTGACAATCACTCTACGGATTCTTCGGGGAGAGTCAGTTTCCCCACGAAACTCCCGATAAGCATGACTATTAATCTGAAAACGTGCTTGAACAAACATTTCAAGAAAAGCAAACGTCATCAATGAGCGCCGTGGATAACGTTTTAAGACTCCTCCATTATTCTCTGCATTAATAGATCCATCTGCATTTAACTGTGAAGTTATCCCTTGTAAAATCAGCACACTATCATCTTGGCTCTCATTAGGCAACCTGACAAATTCCCAATCATATTTTTGTTTTTTATCATCCCACAAATACCGCTTAGGACTCGAGTAAGTCGAATAAGATTGACGCCCAAGCTCATAGTCGGCAGCTTTTCGTGCCAAATTATTTGCCTCAATACCCAGCCTAACTAAACTCGGATACACAAACTGCAAACTATCCTTTATTCCAATGTTCCCAAATTGAGCTTTACGAAAAGCTAAATGCATATCGAAAGGATCCTTATATACTTTTAATTGAGGCATCCCATTCTCATTGTGCATTATAATATCTGTATAATCAATCAACTCTAAAGGACGTACCTGATTGAAATTCATATTATCTTCTACAAGAAGAGCAGTTGTTCGTGAATTTCCGACATCTATAATCATATCTATATCTTTCACTGTAACATCTCTATCTTTATACAAGGTGACTTTAGGAAATAAGTTTTGTCGTACTATGCTTTTAATTAAATAAATATACGTTGCTATATATGAATACTTAAAGTCATTTTGAGATACTCTTATTCTATTCACTTTAGTTGCATCAGGATAAACCACCTGCATTAAATAATTATCAATATAACTCCATGGCTTTCCACCAGCACAGTAATCTGCTAATAGAAAATCATTTTCACAAACAGAAAAAGTCAATTCTTTTTGATAATTATCTGCAAATACAGGTCCTTCGTTATATTCGTCTCCCTCTTCATAATAGCTACGTGTATCGAATGCTAATATCACATCATATTCATTCTCTTCAGCACGAGGAACTAATTTAAAGCGACTCCAGTTCAATGGCCCAAACCTAAATCTATTTTTTGCGTTTACCAAAAAATAAGGAATAGGCAGCCAAACATTCTCAAAAAATGACAACTTACAATTCCTATCAGAGAAGTTCATTCTAAAAATATTACCACGAACTCCCTCACACATATCAGCGTCCATTTTTAAAGGTTTAATGCCTTCGGCACTAACCTCATCCCAATTTAATTTTGTTATCGAAGTATCAGCAGATAAAAAACCGGCATTATACAAATCATACTTCTTTACATATACAACACCGGATTCAGTAGAAATATCTTGTACTAACTCTAATTTCAAAAATAACTTCTCCGGATCAAGCCATTCATGAAAAAACATTTTCACATTATCTTGAGGGTCAAATTTTATAGGAAAAGTAAACATTTGAATTCCTATATTGGCAATGAGTGATATCATATGATTCTAATCTAAATTATACAATTAATTAATAAGGAGTTCTTCTTTTTAATATAAGAGACGATAACTTCTAAAATTCTATCAGTTTATCTTTCTCATTTATCACTTTCCTAAATCATCAAAATTAAAGTAGTAATCATCAATACAATATTTATATTCGTATGTTGGATGATTATGATTATAAAAAACATTGGCTTTAACTTCCAATTCTTTCTCATCATCTGTTTTTCCTTGTGATCGATAGACAGCTATATAAGAATTGTCTTTACAGTATATATCATAATAGAATATTGTTTGGATAGATGTCCATTCCAATAAATATTTATCATATCGCAAACATACAGGTTGAATTGTAGCCACAAAACGACCATGGTCAGGAGTACATGATATTGACACCAATACCACAATTACTACTAACATAGATTTTAATGTTCTTCTTATAGTATTCATTCTTCTAAGATTTTAAATTCTAAACACACTGCCACCTTTCTCAAATATACTATGACGATTTTAATTGTTCATAAATAGCTATGGCAACTATTATTGAAATGATAACAGCTATAGTTATGTTAACTCCTGAAGATGCAAACTTATTAAAGACCACCCATCCTGCTCCAATACAGAAAACAAGTATCAAAACAATACCCCATCCTGGAATTTTTTCATTCATACTCATATACAATTCAATTTTTAAATACCATTCAGCGAAATATAAACGCAAAAAGCGCAGACCCAATCGTCATCCGTCCCCAGGTATCGCCAAACACCCACTGCACAAATGAACAAATTTGTCTACGCTTCGTTATATTATAAGAAGAGTCATACCACCCAACTTTTATCCACGCAAGATAAAAGAGAGATGTTTAGATATTCAGGTTATAATAATAGAAGTTACAGACCGTTTGACTTCATTCTGGCAGTTCTTTCAATTGGCGATTTCAGGGAACCGGAACTAGCTTACGCTCGATAACTAATATTTCATTTAAACACAGATAAGTCTCTTTAGACTTATCATCATTCGCAAAGATAATGCGAAAAAAGAATTATGCAAATAAATTCTTCATTTATCTGATAAAATAAGAAAGCAGCACGATAATCAGTATTAGCTTTTAACAGATACAAATATCATGCTGCTAAAATGTTGTCCTTGTGCAGTCCTTTCATTGGCGATTTCAGAGACCAGGACAAACATATTTTCCATATTCTAGTTCACTGCATCATCTTTACAAGTCTCAAATATAACGAATAATATAGCAGGGAAAAATTACAAAAGTCCCAATCATGCCTAAACAACCCAAAAGCGGTACTATTGATTCGAAAAACATGTCTATCATGACATTTTTTATTTTGCAAATTATAACAACAAAAAGATAGCATTCGTTACAAATATATTATTTACATCTTTCATCTTTCACCTTAAGTCATAAAACATCCTATTTATCGCACTTTCAAACCATTGACAGTTCTTTTTCAATCTATCACCCAATCTTTCATCTTTCACCACCTATCACATCAAAGAAACAGCTATTTCTTTCCTGAACTATTAATAGATAAGTTCCTTTTCATTAAATATAAACTTCCTTTTCATTAATAGAAAACTTATTCCTCACTCTATTCAAACTATAAATGCAAGTTCCGTTTTTATAAACGAAAGTTGCATTTATAAAAACAGAACTTGCATTTATATAATCAAAGATTTCATTTATAGATTGCAAACAGCCAAAAGAAACTTCTCTATTAGACAAAAGAAACTTTGCATAGGAAAGAAAGGAAGTTTTCTATTAATAGCCAATGCAAGAGATAGTACATAAGAAGAGTCCAATAAAGAGTAGATTATATATTTGGAGAGTCCAATAATAAAACATACCTTTACTCGCCTTTTAAATAAAGAGACATAAACAAAAACACATCTATCATGAAACTTACTTTGATGCGGGACAACGGAGAAACGACAACCATGCGAACGTTGGACATAAACATACAAATAGAAACGATGAAGCATGAAACGAAAGCCCAGCCAGTCAGCAACCTACGCACGAGCATCCGTTACGCATCACCGGACAGCAAACTGGACGACGTCAAGAAATTGGTCAAAGTTGTCCCAGCTGCCACTTTTCGCAAAACAGTCAACGGTATACAGATGACCGGATATAACGGCATTATACAAATAGAAGTGAATCATCTCGCCAACCGGATGGAAGTAAACCGGGTGAAGCAGGAAGCGGCCGAACTTTCACATACATTCGCAGCCTTTATGGGTTCCGGAGGACATTCCGTGAAAATATGGATACGATTCACACGTCCCGACAAGTCACTTCCTCAAAAACGGGAAGAAGCGGAAATATTTCAGGCAAATGCCTACAGGAAAGCGGTCAGCCTATACCAGCCCGCCCTTTCCTATGCTATCGAACTGAAGAATCCTGCTCTGGAACAGTTCTGCCGACAGACTTATGACCCGGAACTTTATTACAACCCTGAATCTACCGTGATTTACATGCGGCAGCCATTGGAAATGCCTTCGGAAACAACTTACAAGGAAGCTGTGCAAGCAGAAGCATCTCCATTCAAACGGTTGATTCCGGGATATGACAGTTTCGACACATTATCCGCTCTTTTCGAAGCTGCTTTAAACAAGGCATATCAATCACTAAGCGAATTACAGCCAAGAATCCATATTCATTCCGATGAAGACCTGAAGCCTTTGCTGGTTCAGGTAGCAAAGAACTGTTTTCAGGCAGGAATACCGGAAGAAGAGACGATCCGTTGGTCCACCGCCCATTTCTATACAAAGAATAAAGAATTCCTGATCCGGCAAACCATACAGAATGTATATACGTGCGAAAAAGGTTTCGGAAAGAAATCTCCCTTATCAGCAGAACAGGAACTGGAGTTTCGAACGGAAGAATTCATGCAACGCCGATATGAATTTCGCTACAATACGATGACGACAGTTACGGAATACCGCGAACGAAACACATTTTGTTTCTGTTTCCGCCCCATCAGTAACCGCATACGGAACAGCATCGCAATGAACGCACGCCTGGAAGGGCTTAACCTATGGGACAGAGACGTCGTCCGGTATCTGGACTCCGACCGTATCCCTATTTTCAATCCTATTGAAGATTTCCTTTTCAGGCTGGACATCCATTGGGACGGACGTGACCGGATTCGGGAACTGGCAACCCGGGTTCCTTGCAACAATACCCACTGGCCTGACTTGTTTTACCGCTGGTTTCTGAATATGGTAGCCCACTGGCGTCAGACAGACCGGAAGTACGCCAATTGTACTGTACCGTTACTGGTCGGTCCGCAGGCATACCGAAAATCCACCTTTTGCCGAAGTCTGCTTCCACCTGAATTACAGGCTTATTATACCGACCGCATTGATTTCAGCAATAAGCGGGATGCCGAACTTTCTCTAAATAGATTCGCACTCATCAATATGGATGAATTTGATCAGAACCGAGTGAGCCAGCAGGCATTTCTGAAACATATTCTTCAAAAACCGGTTGTCAACGTCCGGCGTCCGCATGGCACCGCTACTCAAGAGATGCGCCGATACGCATCTTTCATTGGGACAAGCAATCACAAGGACCTACTGACTGATACTTCCGGCAGCCGACGCTACATCGTCATTAACGTGACCGGTCCCATCGACTGCTCCCCCATTGATTATGAGCAGCTTTATGCACAAGCCATGCACGACTTATATAGAGGAGAGCGATATTGGTTCAACACGGAAGATGAAAATGTCATGACGGAGAATAATCAGGAATTTCAAGTCATGCCGGTTGCCGAACAGTTGTTTCACGAATATTTCCGAGGGGCAAAAGAAGGAGAAGAATGCGAGCAACTCCTTGCCATTGAAATACTGCAACAACTACAACATGACAGCAAGATTCATGTATCTATCTGCAGTATTGTCCAGTTCGGAAGAATATTACAAAAGAACAAAATACCTTCTTTGCATACGAAACGCGGTAATTTCTACAAAGTAATACGAATCAAGCCGGGAAGAGGATAAATTTGCAATAAAAAATATCCAGTGAAAGATGACAGATCAGTGACAGATCATTTTACATCTATCACCAACGTACAACTACCATAGACAGGGAGTTTCAGCAGAAGGTGAAAGATTGAAAGATAAAAGCATGAAAAAAAGCTTTAGTGGAGGGAGTATAGATATAAGACGAAACATCGTCTAACTAATTTTCGTTCTACTTAAATTGAAAAATAGACTCATTTAAATGGAGCCTGCATTCAACTTTAGTAGAACGAAAATAGTCATGTAGATTAAATAAATTATTTATGAAAGAACCGAAAATAAGTATAGCGTCATAACAGATTACCTTTTACGATTCTCCGTTTGACAGGTTTAGACTAAACGAATAGTACTTATTTTGCTTTTTTCTTTTTCTTCGCGTTATCCTTCTTACGCATATCCTGGTATTTCTTATATTGTTCATCGGTCAGAATGCTTTTTATTTTAGCATCTATTTCCTGCCTTTTCTTTTGCATTTCTTCCCGCGTAGGTCTTTCATTCGATTTATTTTTCGCAGGTCTCATTTCTTCCATTGCAGCTTTGAAATCTTTGGCCTGTTTTTCATTCAAGCCCAGATCGGCAACAATCTGTTCCATACGTTTCTCTCTATCAGCCTTTCCATTCTGACGATTTTGAGCCATACATACAGTTGAGCCAATCAATAACGCAACTGCCAAACTTAAAATTTGCTTTCTCATCATTTTAATTCTCATATTAAATAAGTTATGTATGTTAGACCTCACAAATGGGTGAAAGTTAATTCGATGATGAGGTTAAAACTGTTTTTTCACATTATTTATCAAAGGGCAGCTAGTATCACATCGAAAAACGAATAAACGTTTTCTTATCCGGTAAAAAAACAGCAGCATCCAGTTTATCGGTTTAGAAATATTATTTTTATATTTGCAGGAAACAGATCAAAAGCTTGACATACCCTTATGCAAACCTATTACAAAACCGATTAATAATTAAAACGATGAGAACACTTTTCTTTATTCTGCCATTTATCTTTATCACTACGGGATGTATTAAACAGAATACAGAAAAAAGTGATATTTTGACAAAAGAGGATATAGCCAAATTTGACAGTTTATTTAATGCCTGGGAAAAAGAAATACACAACAATCCCAAAGTACAATTAAGTTCAAGTACCCGTGCTTACACCATTTTACCCCAATTCAAAGAGCTAAAAGCTATGGGTAAGAAAATTATCCCATGTATCATAGAACAGTTTGAAAAGGACAATAACACTTTTTTTGCTTTACCTCTTTATGACGAATTACAAGATAATGACAGCCTAAAATCTCACAGAGAAACAAGCGAACAAGATAAAGTGAGCGAGATTGTGCAGAAATTCAGAGAACAGGAAAAAAGAAAGATGTGGGAAGAAGCTAATAGCTACAAGACGTCTATAACCGACACTACTTTCCTGAAGACAAGAGGGACGATGTCGTATGCTGCAATAGATTTATTCACGGGACGAGGTTTCAATAAAGATTACGCATTTAATCAGGTTGTCTATTTGAAAGCCTTACAAAGAGCCCAGAAACATCTGTCTGTCGTAAATGGTCAGTTGGCATGCGACTTAAAGTCAGGTACAGAAATATATATTTCCGAAGATTTATACCTATTTATCACCGACCTTTTTAAGGATTGGAATACGTGGCTGGAATCGGGAAAATATAAGATAATAAAAGACGAGCAAGGGCTTTATACAGTGTTACCTAAGAAAACCAACCAATCATCGCAAACGAACTCCGTCACATTGCGACCTATTCCCCGTGACATTCCGACTGGAGAGGACATAAGTCCCGCTTCGCTTTCTATAGAAACAGAACACGATCATTATCCGCTATCAACTACAGAAGTAAAAATAACCATCACCAACCACTCTCACTATGAATATGAGTGCGAATTTCGGTATGACCAACGAGTTACGAGGAGTAGAAAAGAAAAGCGGAGAAAGTATTTCTACTTTCTCCGCTTCAGTACCCAGACCCGGGGTCGAACCGGGATGGAAGTGAATCCACTGGTGTTTGAGACCAGCGCGTCTACCGATTCCGCCATCTGGGCGCATACTTGATTTCTCAATTGCGGTGCAAAGATACGACATTATTTTGATTCCACAATAGTTTGGCAAAAAAAAGGAGAAAAAAATAATAAAACATATCTTAAACACTTCTCTATTCAGAGAATAAACCGTACATTAGCAGAAACTTTAAAATAGAGTCACTATCATGACAAACCAGGATAATTATTGCGTGATTATGGGTGGCGGCATTGGAAGCCGCTTCTGGCCGTTTAGCCGCAAAACATTGCCCAAACAATTCTTAGATTTCTTCGGAACGGGCCGTTCACTTTTACAACAGACTTTCGACCGGTTCCAAAAGGTTATCCCAACAGAAAATATTTTCATCGTTACCAATGCAATGTATGCGGACTTAGTGAAGGAACAATTGCCCGAAGTGAACGAAGAACAGATTCTGCTGGAACCCGCAAGACGAAATACCGCTCCGTGTATAGCATGGGCCGCTTACCACATCCGGGCACTGAACCCGAACGCCAATATCGTAGTCGCTCCTTCAGACCATTTAATTTTAAAAGAGGATGAGTTTCTTGCCGCTATCGAAAAAGGACTTGATTTTGTTTCACGCTCGGAAAAGCTACTGACATTAGGTATTAAACCCAATCGCCCGGAAACAGGGTACGGATATATACAAATAGACGAACCCGCAGGAGAAAACTTCTATAAAGTAAAAACATTCACAGAGAAACCGGAACTGGAATTAGCTAAAGTATTCGTAGAGAGCGGAGAATTTTATTGGAATTCCGGCCTATTTATGTGGAATGTAAATACAATCATCAAAGCAAGTGAAGATTTACTGCCTGAATTAGCTTCCAAACTGGCACCGGGAAAAGATATTTATGCCACCGACAAGGAGAAAGCATTCATCGAAGAAAACTTCCCAGCATGTCCTAATGTATCCATCGACTTCGGCATTATGGAGAAAGCGGATAATGTGTATGTATCATTAGGAGATTTTGGCTGGTCCGATCTTGGAACTTGGGGATCACTTTATGATTTATCGGAAAGAGACCCGGAAGGCAATGTTACGCTGAAGTGCCATTCACTTATATATAACAGTAAAGATAATATGGTAGTACTTCCGAAAGGCAAACTGGCCGTTATCGATGGACTGGAAGGATTTCTGATAGCCGAATCGGACAACGTTCTTTTGATTTGCCGCAAAGATGAAGAACATGCCATCCGTAAATATGTAAACGACGCCCAAATGCAACTGGGCGATGATTTCATTTAATAACACGCAACCTGACGCCGGAGCCAAAACCGGATAAGACCATACAAATAGTGAACGGTGAACAAACCGCATAATTGATTGCAGAGAGTTCACCGTTCACTGTTTATAATCGAAAAACTTTGTGTGTCTTTAAATAATCATGAGTTTCTAAATAATCTCTATTCCCTGCTCCTTGCAAAGTTGCAGTCCCAGATCTTTCAATCTGAACTTCTGAATCTTTCCACTACCCGTCATCGGGAATTCATTCACAAAGAAAATATATTTCGGAATCTTATAACGGGATATCTTATTTCTGCAGAAATCACGTACATCGGCTTCCTGCATTTGTACTCCTTCCTGCAAAATAATAAATGCTCCGACTGCCTCACCATACTTTTTAGAAGGAATACCAGCTACTTGAACATCTTTCACTCCATCAAGCTTATAAAGAAACTCTTCTATTTCGCGCGGATAAATATTCTCGCCACCACGAATAATCATATCTTTGATACGTCCGGTAATCCGATAATTTCCATCTTCATCCTTAATACCCAAGTCGCCGGAATGCAAGAAGTTGTTTTCATCAAGCACTTCCGCCGTTGCTTCCGGATTCTTATAATATCCTTTCATGGTATTATAACCACGGTTACACATTTCACCTTGAACACCAACCGGACATTCTTCACCTGTTTCAGGATCAATCACTTTCACCTCCGTAAATTCAAAATCATGTCCTACCGTATTACAACGTACATCGAACGGATCATCAATACGGGTGGCCGTCATACCGGGAGCGGCTTCTGTCAATCCGTAGACGCTGGTCACCTTCATATACATCTTCTCTTCCACCTGCTTCATCAGTTCGACAGGACACAGAGAACCTGCCATAATACCTGTACGAAGACAAGACATATCAAAGAGATCGAACATCGGATGATGCAATTCAGCAATAAACATAGTCGGCACTCCGTAAAGAGCCGTACAACGTTCTTTATGAATAGAGGCCAGCACAACCAACGGGTCGAAACGTTCTACCATCACTTGTGTACAACCATGAGTCAGACAGTTCATGGTAGCCAATACTACCCCAAAACAATGGAACAACGGAACGCAACAACAAAGTTTGTCATCTGCCGTGAACTTCATGTGTTCACCAGTCAGAAATCCATTATTGGTGATATTATAATGTGTCAACATCACCCCTTTCGGGAAGCCGGTAGTGCCCGATGTATATTGCATATTTACTACATCGTGACAATCCACTTTGCTTTTTAGTTCGTTCAAACGGTCATCTTCCACATTATCTCCCAACAGCAGGATCTCCGCTGTATTATACATACCACGATGTTTTTCCTGACCTATATATACTACATTTCGCATATATGGAAAGCGTTCGCTCTTTAAATGTCCACGCTCACAAGTCTTCAATTCAGGAAGCATCGTGTATGTCATCTGCACAAAATCACTATCCTTCTCACCATTCACAATACAAAGCGTATGCATATCCGAGTTCTGACAAAGATATTCCAACTCCGATTGCTTGTAGTTCGTATTCACTGTAACATATACCGCACCAATCTTCGCGCAGGCATATAGCAATGTCAACCAATCGGGAACATTAGCCGCCCAGATACCCACATGAGTACCACGTTCCACACCAATGGCAATAAGCCCTTTTGCCATATCATCCACACGACGGTTCAACTGACTCCAGGTAAAACGGAGATTTCGGTCGGAATATACGATATATTCCTTATCGGGAGTCTCTTCAGCCCAGTGTTCCAGCCACTGCCCCAAAGTACGATCAAATAATTGCATGTAATTATACTTAAGTCTTGGTTCCTACTATTTCATTAAATCGGTGTGTAAACTACTGCCAGGATTTTTGCAGCCTGTCCCTCATAAGCATGTACATGATGAGGAACAATGGAATCATAATAAATGCTATCACCCTCTTCCAGCAGATAAGTGTTCTTGCCATAGCTGATTTCCATGATACCTTCCATAACCATGATGAACTCTTCTCCTTCATGAGAAGAAAGCACGAAGTCGGTATCTTGCGTCGGCATCACATCGATAATAAACGGTTCCATGTGACGGTCCGCCTTTGACTTGGACAACGAGTGATATTCCATGTGTTTGCGAGAGTGAATCGCATTATTGGAAAAACTAATCGCATCTTTGGCTTCTTTCTTACGACAAACCACCGGTCCGACTTCATCCTGATCGTCGAGGAAAGTACCCAGACGTACTCCCAACACACGCGCAATCTTAATCAGCGGTGCGAGAGAAGGTATATCAATGTTATTCTCAATACGTTCAACCTGTTCGATAGCCAAACCTGAACGTTGCGCCAACTCTTCTATGCTTATTGATTTATCTTCGCGGAGGGCTTTAATTTTCTCGCCAACAATCTTACTTGTATCCATTTTGAAAGCATTTTAGTTATCAAAGGTGATAAATTATAATAATTAAGCTGCAAAAATAGCAAAATCTTTATATGAATACAATTATAACTAAAGAAAATACGATTATCAGGAAGAAAAAGAAGAAACTAAAAAAAGCCGCTCCTCTATCATGAAGAACGGCTTTAAATCTTTTCGCGACAAGTAGATTACTTACGCAAACCGAGCTCTTTAACAATAGCACGATATCTTTCGATATCTCTTGCTTTCAGGTAGTCGAGTAAGCGACGACGCTTACCTACCAACATTGTTAACGCTCTTTCAGTACTATAATCTTTTCTGTTGAGCTTCATGTGCTCAGTCAGGTGAGAAATACGGTAGGAAAACAATGCCACTTGGGCCTCAGCTGAGCCGGTGTCAGTGTTAGACTTTCCGTACTTTCCGAAGATTTCTTGCTTTTTAGCAGCGTCTAAATACATAATTCTTAGAATTTTAATTGATAAATTATTCTTTTGAGCGTGCAAAGATAGGCATTATCTTTATATCACACAACGATTTACAAGAAAAAATTGCTATCATTGCGCATATTTCTAATCCTATTTTCGTACCTTTGCAGCCAAATAATAGGTATTATATGCAAAATATTCGAAACATTGCAATCATTGCCCATGTTGACCATGGGAAAACAACGCTGGTTGACAAGATGCTATTGGCCGGAAATTTATTCCGCAGCAACCAAAATAGTGGTGAACTTATCCTGGATAACAACGATTTGGAACGTGAACGTGGTATAACGATTCTCTCCAAAAACGTATCCATCAATTACAACGGTACAAAAATTAATATTATTGATACTCCGGGACACAGCGACTTCGGTGGTGAAGTAGAACGTGTATTGAATATGGCCGATGGCTGTATTCTGTTGGTAGATGCCTTCGAAGGTCCGATGCCACAGACTCGTTTCGTACTGCAAAAAGCGCTCGAAATCGGTTTGAAACCCATTGTGGTAGTTAATAAGGTAGATAAACCTAACTGCCGCCCGGAAGAAGTTTACGAGATGGTTTTCGACTTGATGTTCAGCTTGAACGCAACGGAAGATCAGTTGGACTTCCCCGTGATTTACGGTTCCGCCAAAAACAACTGGATGAGCACCGACTGGCAACAACAAACTGACAGCATCACTCCGCTACTGGATTGTATCGTCGAAAACATTCCGGCACCGCAACAGTTGGAAGGTACTCCCCAGATGTTGATTACTTCTCTGGATTATTCTTCTTATACCGGTCGTATTGCCGTAGGTCGCGTACATCGTGGTACATTAAAAGAAGGTATGAATATAACGCTTGTGAAACGTAACGGCGATATGTTCAAGAGCAAAATTAAAGAACTCCATGTTTTCGAAGGTTTAGGCCGTGTGAAAACAAATGAGGTTTCTTCCGGTGACATCTGCGCGCTGGTAGGTATTGACGGATTCGAGATTGGAGATACAGTTTGTGATTTCGAAAGTCCGGAAGCACTGCCACCCATCGCAATTGACGAACCGACCATGAGTATGTTGTTTGCTATCAACGATTCTCCTTTCTTCGGTAAGGATGGTAAGTTTGTGACTTCACGCCACATCCACGACCGTCTGATGAAGGAACTCGACAAGAACCTGGCTCTCCGCGTAAGAAAGAGTGAAGAAGACGGTAAATGGATTGTTTCCGGCCGTGGTGTACTCCACCTTTCTGTATTGATTGAAACAATGCGTCGCGAAGGATATGAATTGCAGGTAGGTCAGCCACAGGTTATCTTCAGAGAAATCGACGGTGTGAAATGCGAACCGATTGAAGAGTTGACCATCAACGTACCGGAAGAATATTCCAGCAAAATTATTGATATGGTTACCCGCCGTAAAGGTGAAATGGTAAAGATGGAAAATACAGGCGAACGCATCAATCTTGAATTCAATATGCCTTCACGCGGTATCATCGGTTTGCGTACCAATGTACTGACGGCCTCTGCCGGTGAAGCCATTATGGCACACCGTTTCAAAGAATATCAGCCGCACAAAGGAGAAATTGAACGTCGTACCAATGGTTCTATGATTGCTATGGAAAGCGGAACAGCTTTTGCTTACGCCATCGACAAATTACAGGATCGCGGTAAGTTCTTTATTTTCCCGCAGGACGAAGTCTATGCAGGACAGGTAGTAGGCGAGCACTCTCATGACAACGACTTGGTTATCAACGTAACCAAATCGAAGAAGCTGACGAATATGCGTGCTTCCGGTTCGGATGACAAAGTACGTCTGATTCCGCCTATCCAGTTCTCACTTGAAGAAGCATTGGAATATATTAAGGAAGACGAATATGTAGAAGTTACTCCAAAGGCAATGCGTATGCGTAAAGTGATTTTGGACGAAATCGAACGTAAACGTGCCAACAAGAACTAACCATTCTTTCATTAATATCATAATAGAAATCCCGGTGAAACGCTGTGTTTTACCGGGATTTTATTTTTTTCTGCAGTATGGCACGTATTACTAATACAACAACAATCCTACCACACCCGCCAGACAAATCAACAGGATAGGGTGAAGATTCCATTTCCATGTAACCAAAAAGGCTGCCGCAAAAATACCGATACTTTTATAGTCCATAAAATTTTCTCTATTCATCATAAGCAATGCAGCCGAAGCAATCAAAGCAACCGACATAGGTAGCAGTCCGGACATAGCCGCCTTAATATACTTGTTATCCTTGCACTTCGCAAAGAAATAAGAAATGAGCAACACCAGAATAAAAGAAGGTAAACAAACCGCTACCGTAGCCAGCACCGCTCCCCACACGCTTTGCGTTACCGCATACCCTACATAAGTAGCACTATTGATACCAATCGGCCCCGGAGTCATTTGCGAAATCGCCACCACATCCGTAAACTGTTGAGGAGTCAGCCAATGATGAATATCCACTATCTCATGTTGAATAAGGGAAAGCATCGCATATCCACCTCCAAAACCGAACATACCTATTTTAAGATACACCCAAAGTAATTGCAAATATATCATACCTCTTTATTCATTATTTTTTCTTTCAACCACAATGTATATACCAATCCTCCCAGAATTCCTGCCAATACAATATAAATAGGAGACAGTCCAAACTGCCAAATCAAAAGAGTAGCTATGGCAGGAGCAACTAACTGAAGGTATTTCAGTTTCAGAGCTCTTACAGCAGAAATACAAGGAAACAAAATCAACGCTACCACGGCAGGACGTATTCCATTAAAGATACGAATCATCACCTCATTATCTTGAAACCGTGCAAAAAACATGGCTATCAGCATCATAATAACAAAGGAGGGAAGAATCGTAGCCAAAGCACATACCAGGCTCCCGCCCACTTTATACAACTTATATCCTACAAAAATAGAAATATTCACAGCAAACACACCCGGTAGTGACTGCGTCAAGGCAAACATCTCCATGAATTCTTCCTTACTCATCCACTGTTTGGCAACGATCTCCCGTTCAATTAACGGAATCATGGCATAACCGCCACCAATAGTAAACATTCCAATCTTCGCAAACGTCACGAACAATTTCAAATACTCTAATACCATTCCTACTTTCTAATTTTCCGATATTTTCTATTTACTGTCTAATAAGTCCTTTAGTCACATCATATTCAACCCGATAGCTACGCCCCTTCACTGTTTTAAAAGAAAGAGTCTTATCAGCATACTTTATCACACAGTTTCCTCCCGCATTGGAATGAACCACAGCTTCTTTCAGCTGATTATTCTCCCAAACCATATCCACTTCAAAATTCCCCTTTGCACAGATACCACTGACAGCCCCACCCTTCCATGCATCCGGCAAAGCAGGCAGCAACTGAATAAAACCCATATGACTTTGAAGCAACATCTCGGTAATACCAGCTGTTCCGCCAAAGTTTCCGTCAATCTGGAAAGGCGAATGTGTATCCCACAAATTATCCAGCGTACCGTTCTTCAACAAATTGCCAAACAAGGTATAAGCATGATTACCATCATGCAAACGCGCCCATTGATTCAACTTCCAGCCCATGCTCCAACCGGTAGCCCCATCACCACGATGCACCAGTACTACTTTAGCAGCTTTCGCCAGTTCGGGAGTGGTGACCGGAGAAACCGTATGCCCCGGATGCAGTCCGAACAAATGATTCACATGCCGATGCTCGTCTTTCGGATCATCAATATCTACCGACCATTCCATCAACTGACCATACCGCCCTATTTTATAAGGAACGAGATTGGCAAGCACATGCTCCCACTGCTTACGTTCTTTCTTATCTACGCCCAACACTTTACTCGCCTCGATTGCATCCAGCAAAATCTCACGTACAACGGCATGCACAAAGGTAGCACCCTGATCGATAGGGCCATGCTCCGGCGAAGTAGATGGAGCAGCCGTATATGTTCCATCCGGTTTATGCCACAAATAATCGACAGCAAAGTCCGCACTACTTTTTATCAACTCATAACCCGTTTCTTTCAGGAATGTAAGATCTCTTGTATAATCATAATACTCCCAGATATGAGTAGCCAGCCAGGGACCTGCCATAGGATTGAAGTTCCACGACATATCCTGACTTTCCAACGGAGTGGTAAATCCGAATATATTGCCGGAAATAGATGCCGTCCATCCTCTGGCACCGAAATAAGATTTCGCGGTCTTTTCGCCCGGTTTTACCAGCGTACGAATGAAATCGACCAATGGAAGCATACATTCATTCAGGTTGGTGGAGCATGCCGGCCAATAATTCATCTGAATATTGATATTATTATGATAGTCCACACGCCACGGTCCATCGACATTATTATGCCAGATACCCTGCAAATTCGCCGGCATATTGCCCGGACGGGAACTTGAAATCAACAGATAGCGGCCGAATTGAAAATATAATTCTTCCAAATAGTAATCCGGCTGTCCTGCCCGGTAGTTTTTCAACCGCTGGGGAGTCGGCAGATTTCTTCCCTTGATCGCCGGATTCAGATTCAATTTAACCCGATCGAACAAAGCAGCATAATCATTGTAATGCTGACTAAACAAAGCAGTATACCTCTGTGACACTGCGTTATTCATCCATTCCTTGGTTGTTTCTTCCGGATTGACACCCACATACGTCTTCGGATCCTTAAAATCCGGATCAAAGTTAGGTTTATAATCAGTATCAGCCGTAATATAAAACACTACTTCATCCGCACCTTTCACCGCCAGTTTTCCATCTGCATTAGACAAGGTTCCGCCTTTTGTCTCCGCCCGAATACGAACGACGTATTTCATTCCGTTATTGTCCAGAGATGCGGAATACACCAGTCCTTTATTACCGTCAGAAGCCATATTCCCGGTAGACACCGGATTAGGCGCATAACTGAAAACCAAGTTTTGTTTACCCGGTTGATCCGCACTGAAACGCATCACCATCACATTGGCAGGATAAGAAATGAAATAATTGCGCTGATAAACCACATGATCCTTTTTAAACTGAACAACTGCCATTGCAGAGTCCAAAGAAAGGATACGTTTATAGTCACTCATCCCTATAATATTCAATCCCGTTTCTACATAAAACTCTCCCATGGTAGTAAAACTGCCGAAACGGAAAGGTGTTTCTCCGTCAGCATCATAAGACACCTCACTGTTGAAGTTTTGACGTGTCAGCATTTCAGCCTTTTCCTGATTTCCTTCCGTAAATGCCTTACGTATTTCATCCAAAAGATGAGCCGACTGTTTATTGACATTCCAATAATAGTCCGCCCCTTTCGCTGTATTCGGACCGCCACGCCAAAGCGTTTTTTCGTTAAAGGTAATACGTTCAGCTTCCACCGACCCCATGATATTCGCACCTAAACTACCATTCCCTATCGGTAATGATTGCGATTCCCAAGCGGGATCCGGATTATGACCTGCATTTCCTGCTGTTTCCGGTTTATCACCACCTTTCCACAGATCCGGTCTTCCCCCATACCACACGGCATACCCCTGCAAAGTATTGGGAGTATCAAACCAGATGGAAAGTCCTTGGGTATAATCAGTTTCACCCGCGTAAAGTCCGGAGACAAGAAACAAAGAGCAGATAAGAAAGAAATAGAGTTTCTTCATGGTTGTCGCATTATTATTCAAGATTATTCTCTCGTATATAGTTTGTACAAAAGTAATCAAAATATGCCTTTAATAAAAATAAAATACCGTCTTAATGGGCACAATAATAAGGTGAAACTATATCAAACCGGCCAGTAGTTTTTTCACGACCCAATATCCTACCCTAGCCTCCGAAATCCCCTGCAATAGCCGATGATGACAAACAAATGCATCGTCAATAATTTCCGCTTCCATATAATAAAAACAACAGGCAGGATCTTTTTCAAATGCTTTCGCATACTCCAGAATATGAGTTGATATAAGGAAATGGCAACATGAGAATCTTTTCAATAATTCATTGACTGCAAGAGAAGCCTCAAAAGCATCCTTAGCGTTAGTTCCGCGAAACATTTCATCCAAGACGACCAAACAACGTTTTCCTGTAAGCGCTTTTTGCATCACTTCTTTTATACGAAGAACCTCTGCCATGAAATGGCTTCGCCCGTCACGTAAAGAGTCCGGCAAGTTAATAGAAGTATAAATACCTTCGTAAAGAGGACAAACCATTGACTTCACCGGGACAGGCAGTCCGCAATGCGCCAGCCAGACAGCCAAAGTCAGTGCTTTTAAAGTGGTTGACTTTCCCGCCATGTTAGAACCCGTAAAAATACTGATATTTCCCCGGGACATCACCCAGCTATTCTTCCGTACATTTTTCACAAAAGGATGAACTACATCCTCAACCGAAAAATCCATTGTTTCCACCACTTTCGGTGTACAACAGAAATTTTTCTCTTTCGCTACCCGATGAGCTGTCCGACAGACATCCAATAAATACAAAACTGATAATAATTCTTTCAAAGACAACAAACGGGTACAGCGAAATAGATAATCGTATTTATCTATCGTATAATTAGATAGCCGCCTTTCTTCGCCAGAAGTCTGTTCCAAGACTTCACCTAATTCACTTCCGGACAAAATATCATTCACCATACGGGCTGACTCCTTCATCAATTGTGGGGCATCCTCATCCAATTCTTTCGCCCACCTCTCCAAACAATGCAGCAAATGTATTACCAATTTCACTCCCCGACAAATAACATAACGGGTTGAATCATATCTCAACAGGCGATCTATGACAGTAGCACATGACAGTAAGACGTGTGCTTCCCTGATCTGGTCGCGATAAGCCAGATAATATTCAATAAAATCCAGTTCTTCTTCATTCAAAAGAAGTTCAGGTAAAGCATCCCACGCAACAGCCTCCTGCCTTTTGCGGATCATATCCAAATCACTTAGCGGATACATAACCCAGTTCATCATCAATGATTTTCCTTCTTTCGTTTCTGTTTTAGAAAACAAAGAGAAAAGAAACTGCTCATTGTTTGCAGTCTCCGTTATGCTTAAATCCGCATAGGTCTGTTTGTCTGTATCCAGATACGTCATAGCTGTCTTTAAAAGTAAATAGTCTCGTTTTGACAAATATAGGAAAAAAAACTAAACAGACAGTATTCCTTTTCATAGAAAGACACAGTATAGCAATAAAAAAGGCGGTTCGAAATCGAACCGCCTTCCATATTATATCTGATTCTCCAATTAGAGTTTCGGACCAGCAGCAACCAAAGCCTTACCAGCTTCGTTACCAGTAAATTTAGCGAAGTTCTTGATGAAACGTCCAGCCAAATCTTTAGCTTTTTCTTCCCATTGGCAAGCACATTCGTAAGTGTCGCGTGGGTCAAGGATCTTCGGATCAACACCCGGAAGTTCTGTAGGAACAACAAAATCGAAGAAAGGAATAACCTTAGTAGGAGCTTTGTCGATAGAACCGTCAAGGATAGCGTCGATAATACCACGAGTATCTTTGATAGAGATACGTTTACCAGAACCATTCCATCCAGTGTTCACCAAGTATGCTTTAGCACCAGTCATCTCCATCTTCTTAACCAGTTCTTCTGCATATTTAGTCGGGTGCAATGACAAGAAAGCAGCACCGAAGCAAGCAGAGAATGTCGGAGTCGGTTCAGTGATACCACGTTCCGTACCAGCCAATTTAGCTGTAAATCCAGATAAGAAGTAGTATTGAGCCTGTTCCGGGTTCAGGATAGATACTGGAGGCAATACACCGAACGCATCAGCCGACAAGAAGATAACTTGTTTTGCGTGAGGACCTTTAGAAACCGGTTTAACGATGTTTTCGATGTGATAGATAGGATAAGAAACACGAGTGTTTTCAGTCACGCTCTTGTCAGTGAAATCAATCTTACCGTTAGCGTCAACAGTTACGTTTTCAAGTAAAGCGTCACGTTTGATAGCATTGTAGATATCTGGTTCGCTTTCTTTATCCAAGTTGATAACCTTAGCGTAGCAACCACCTTCGTAGTTGAATACACCTTCGTTATCCCATCCGTGTTCGTCGTCACCGATCAATTTACGTTTCGGGTCAGTAGACAAAGTAGTCTTACCTGTACCAGACAATCCGAAGAAGATAGCAGAGCTAGTTCCTTCCATATCAGTGTTAGCAGAGCAGTGCATAGAAGCGATACCACGAAGCGGGTTCATGTAGTTCATGATAGAGAACATACCTTTCTTCATTTCACCACCGTACCAAGTATTCAGGATTACTTGTTCTTTAGTCTTCAGGTTGAATACTGTAGCAGTTTCAGAGTTCAAGCCCAGTTCTTTGTAGTTGTCAACTTTTGCTTTAGAAGCGTTGAAACATACGAAATCAGGTTCTCCGTAGTTAGCAAGTTCTTCAGCAGTCGGGCGAATGAACATGTTAGTTACGAAATGAGCCTGCCAAGCTACTTCCATGATGAAACGTACTTTCATACGAGTAGCTTCGTTAGCACCACAGAAAGTATCAACAACGAACAAACGTTTGCCGGAAAGTTGTTTTACAGCTTTAGCTTTCAAGTCAGCCCAAGCTTCTTCAGTACATGGTTTGTTATCGTTTTTATATTCTTCGGAAGTCCACCATACAGAATCAGCAGAAGCTTCATTCTTAACGAAGAATTTATCTTTAGGAGAACGACCGGTGTAGATACCTGTCATTACATTCACAGCGCCTAATTCAGTAACTTGACCTTTTTCAAAGCCTTCCAGACTCGGTTTTGTTTCCTCAGCGAACAAAACATCATAAGACGGATTGTGCAAAATCTCAGTCACACCTGTGATGCCGTACTTGCTTAAATCTAAATTTGCCATTTTCTTTGAATTAATTAAAATTGGTATTTTGTTTTCTATCTCTTTTCACCTTAACATGGGGAGCTTTGGATACCCCCTTGTAAATCCGGCTACAAAAGTAATACTTTCTTTGGAAAGGAAGAAGGTATTAGAGAAATTTTTCCCTAATTGAAACTCTTTTATAAATTCCTAACAATATCTGCAAACTGAATATTGCAATTTGAAAGATTATCGTTTACTTTGCAAGCCAGTATGTTATCAATACTATGAAAATGAGATTAAAATTTGATTAAAATATAATATGAAAGTAATTGATTTTGGCCAAACTAATTCGATTCTAAACCAGTACATATCCGAAATTAGAAATGTAGAAGTTCAGAACGACCGCCTGCGTTTCCGCCGTAACATCGAACGGATCGGAGAAATCATGGCTTATGAAATGAGTAAAGAGTTTAAATACTCGGTAAAGAACATCCAGACACCACTGGGAATCGCTCCGGTCAGTACACCGGACAACAATTTAGTAATCAGTACGATCCTGCGTGCTGGTCTGCCTTTCCATCAAGGTTTCCTTAGCTATTTCGACAGGGCGGAGAATGCGTTTGTTTCCGCTTATCGTAAATATAAAGATACGCTAAAATTCGATATACACATAGAATATATCGCTTCTCCCCGCATTGATGACAAAACGCTGATTATCACCGATCCTATGCTGGCAACTGGGGGGAGTATGGAACTTAGTTACCAAGCAATGCTGACCAAAGGACACCCTGCCGAAATTCATGTTGCTTCGATTATCGCCAGCCAAAAGGCTATCGACCATATAAAGAATGTATTTCCTGAAGACAAGACAACAATCTGGTGCGCAGCCATCGATCCCGAACTCAACGAACATTCTTACATTGTTCCGGGACTGGGCGATGCGGGCGATCTTGCCTATGGTGAAAAAGAATAAACGTTTAAAGATTCTTCCGATATTGCTGCGGTGAAACCCCAACCTGCTTCTTAAAGAACGTACCGAAATAAGAAGCATTGGGGAAGCCGAAGGCATTTGAAATCTCCTGAATATCTTTCTGCGTATTTTTAAGCAATGAGATGCTCTTACGAATGATAGCTTTGAATACAAGTTCCTGCACGGTATATCCGCAGATACTCTTAGAAACGGCAGAAAGATATTTAGGAGACAAACACAATTTATCCGCATAAAACTCAACACCCCGTTCCTGCATATAATATTTTTCGATTAACTGGATCAAGTGAATAAAGACTTCATTTTTGCGTCCTCCCACTTCCCGCCCGTCATTGACGAGTTTACGATTATAAATAGAACAAATCCTGTACGTCAATGCAAGTAGAAGTAATTTCTGCTCATAAAGTTTAAATGAATTTTCTTCCGACTGTAACACATTGTCCAATAAGGACATATACTTTATGATCTCTTCTTCCTCACCAGTAGACCAGACACAAGAAGGTTCTTCGGGAGTAAGGCGGGAATACATATACATGGAAACAACCAGATTCCCCATAATATCCCGGATCGGTTCTATCTGATAAATCAAAATCCGCACCTCCATGTCTTCCGACTCTTGCAAAACCTGAAACTCGCCGTCTTCGGGAATAAACAAACTTTCGCCTGCTCCTGCGAAATGCTTTTTCTGATTAAGCGAAAACTGGAAATTACCCTGGTGGCAAATAATCAGCCCCAGTCCTTTCATTTGGAAAGGTTTCTTCAGTGAGGGTGGAAAATTTACAAATATCCCTTCGGAGCTACATATATTTTTCCCACTTAACAAATCGCGATCAAACTGCAATAAACGATCTTGTCCGCTATCCATCATACTAATATATTAACAGATCATTATCAAAAACGACGCTAAGTTAGCAATTTTCGTTTAGGATAAGGAACAACAAGCACAAATATCATACAAATTAACCCACCATAAATTGTCCATCCCGCCATCTCTTTGAGTGCAGAGAGCGTGGCCTGCACCTGAATACGCCCTTTGGTAGATATAGCAGCCATGTTACGGGCTTCCGTCTCACTCTTTCCCTGATATTTCATACCTTGTACCGTACCAAGGAAGGAAGTGGAAGCATCCGGATTAAGCAGGTCCACATTTTGCGCATAACGGGTTATATAGTGTTGTTGCCGCTCCTGCAAAACATTTGTATAAATTGCTCCGCCGATACTCGGTCCCACAACCATACGCACAGTAAGCATAATACAGATCCAGGTGGAAAGATATTTAAAAGGCATACGTTGATTGGCATAAGCAGCCGTCAGTGCATACAGAATCATCATGCCTGTGGCACGGATGATAACTGCATATTTCAGACGCTCGTAAACTCCTGCCGTTTGTACCTCGAAATACATAAAAACAGCTGATAAAGACAGGAAGAAGAATCCCATCGCAAACAGATACTTAAAATGTAATCCTTTACCTCCCAACACCATAGCAATCACGGCACCAATAGCATAACCTACCATACACCAATTACCTAATGAAGCATTTTGCAGATTATCGAGATGCATCCCCACTCCTGCAAACACATTGACAAACATAGCACTGGAGTTTATCACCATCAATAATAAGTAAAGTAATGCTCCCATACGTATAGTACGCAGTTTGAACGCATCCAGCAAAACATAAGGCGACCGGCGCGTTACGTCCATATATAGAAAAATTCCCGCAAACAGAATACTTACAGCTGTCGCCCAACGGATAGATTCGTCGTCATACCAGTCGAGTACTTTTCCATAAACCAGCACATACGTGAGACAAGTCAGCGAGATGCAAAATGCAGTGACATTGCCGAACTTACGGAAATTAATAGGAAACCTTCCGGTAAACTTATAATTCGGCATGGTAATAAACAAGAGCAAAATAGAGATTAGGAGAATCCCCATCATAAAGTAATACACATATTTCCACTCATATTCAAAGGACAGCCAAGCCGTCAATGCTGTGCCCGACTGTCCTAGAATCATAAAAAACAGATAAACAGCCGGCTGACTCACACATCTTTCAATGTCCAATTTATTCCAACCGGCAGTATCTTTCGGCTCCAACCCCGGAGTAATATTGCGGGTAGCTTCCATTCCACCCGCATACCAAATAAGTGTGAACAGATTGACCATCATCAGTACCATACGCAAGAAACCCGTCAGAAGACTACAAAGCGCCAACAGAAAAACGCTGTCTGTCTTTGCACAGATATAACTGAATATATACATGAACGCAAACCCGACAATACACATCATCTTCTCCCGCCGCACACACACCAACTGATATAGGAAAGGAGCAAAGGCTGCCATACCAATAGAAGTAACAAAGTTGGCAAACTGGATATGCTCGGATATAATGCCAAGCCCGCTCATCATTTCGGTGCTATTCACCGAATAAACCCCGCCTACCGTAAGAATCGGCAGAAAGAAAAATAACAGAATGATAATACCCAACGGTTTGGGCATCCAGCTATAGAAAGGATAATTTTTGGGATAAGAGGGCATTAATTTTTGATTTATGAATTATGATTTATGAATTATAGGTGCACGGTGGTTAGAGTTTGGCTTTCACTACTACCATCATGCCTGCTGCTAATCGTTCGTTGTCTTCTTTTGATAAATCGGTAAAGTCGATGCGTACGGGGATGCGCTGTTGGATCTTCACAAAGTTGCCTGCGGAGTTATCGGTCGGCACTAATGAATATTTGGAGCCGGTAGCTCCTGATATAGAGGTGACTTTGCCTTTAAACTCTTTATCGCTAATGGCATCTACTGTGACAAATACTTCCTGTCCGATATGCAGGTTCTCGATTTGTGTCTCCTTATAATTGGCAACGATCCATTTCTGGGTATCAGGAAGAATATAGGTGATGGTCTGCCCTGCCGAAATAAACTGTCCTTCCTCTAATGAGCGACGGCCGAGTTTTCCGTCACAAGGAGCTATTACAACCGTATAGGAAAGATTCAACCGGGCCATTTCGAGCGCAGCTGTTGCTCTTTGAATAGCCGCTTCGGTATTCATGCGACGGTAGGACACTTCATCTACACCGGAAAGAGCTGCTTTTTTCTGCCTTTTCGTAGCTTCCAGCTTCTTACGCGTAGCTTCATAATCAGTAACAATCTGTTCAAGTTGGATAGGAGTAGCCGCATTTCGTTTCACGAGGTTCTCATATCGTTTCCGGTCTTTTTCCAGTTTCGCCAAACGTACTTCAATCTCGGCAATAGACGCATCGTAAACAGATGCTGTTGTCTGCGTAGTATTGAGTGTAGCATTGATGACGGTCGCACCGGCTTGCGCATCTTTCAAGGCAGCTTCAGCCTCCATTACGCGAATTTTATATTCACGATCATCCAGTACCAGTAAAGTATCTCCTTTATGTACCTCCTGATGTTCTGTAAAGTAGATTTTGTCAATGTAACCTGAAGCACGTAGATTGATAGGAGACACATATTGTTCTATTTGTGCATCGTTACTAGTCTCCGTCTGGCTATAATTCAAAAAAAGGCAGATCACTTCAATCACTCCCCAAACAATAATAGCCACTCCGAGAAGGCTGATAGCAATCTGCCAGCGACGAAGTTTCTTCATTTTTTTTGCTTTCTCCTGATGAGTAGCGGAAGGAAGGTTATTTTCCATTGTTTCCATATTTATGATTGTTATTTGCGTATTATTTGACTAATGATTCTATTTGTCCGGTCAGTTTAAGCAGCATCAGGTTAGTCACCCGATAGTTATAATGTGCGCTGATATAGTTGTTTTGAGCTTCGCTCATCTGCATTTCATCTTGCAGCACTTCCGTCATAGAAGCAATGCCTTCCCGGTAACGGTCGGAAGTGACTGCGTACACATCTTCGGCAAGCAAGTAGTTATCCTTCTGTTTCTTAAAGTTACGCTGATTGTTCATCAGGTCGTTCACAGCATTCAGATATTGAGTTTGCAAATTCTTCCGGGCATCTTCCCATGCCAGTCTTTTGTTCTCTATATCGATCATCGCCTTCTTTATTTTATAAGTTTTATCCAGTCCGTCGAAAATCGGAATACGCAAGGTTAGCCCCACTCCATAGGAACGAAACCATTGATTGGACGGACCGGAGTGGAACCAATGATAACCTTTATCCGTATATGCAGCATATCGCCAGCTGCCTGTCAGACTAAGAGAAGGGATATATCCATTAGTAATGATCTTCTTTTGCCGTTCCGCCAGTTGCACTTGCGATTGTGAGAGTTGAAGTTCATAGATATTTTCCGACAAGCCGGTCAGGGCTACCGTAGTAATGCTATCGGCATTTACAGGTGTCAGCGCGATTTCCTTTTCAGCCGGATAATCCATAATGTATTTCAGCATATTCAATTGCTGTTTCATCATTGCTTGTGCATTGTCATATTGCACCTTCAGATTTTCCAAATTGATATTGACTCTTTTCAGATCGACTTCCATAGACATTCCGTTATCGAAAAAAGCCTGTGTAATATCTCTCAATTCTTCCAGACGGGTGATATTTGCTTTTATCAGCATGATTTGTTCGGCCGTGACCTGTCCGAGATAATACATCTTACTGATTTGAAGAATAACATCTTCCCTGGCTTTTCCATAAGACAGACGACTGATTTCTTCCATCACTTTAGCTATGGACATAGAAGTATAAAGAGTCTGATTGAAAAGCGGCATCTGCATTTCCAGTCCTGCATTAGCAGAATGTTGCAATGTTTTCGTTATATTATAGGGAACTCCGTAAGATGAACCGTCTGTGACTGACACCGGAGGATCAAAATTGTTATTATAACCGGCTATCGCATTAATTTGCGGCAGCAACTTCGAACGGTTTTCAGATACGCCATATTTACTTTTTTGTATTTCTTTACGTTTCCCTTCTAACGACAAGTTATTGTCAATACCAATGCGGAGACAATCCTCTAATGTCAGAATCTCTACCTCCTGTGTGTTCCCACGTAACACGAACAAGAAAAAAAAGGAAAAAATGAATAGTAGTCTTTTCATAACATAATGCTCTATTATTGGCTACAAATTTAGTATCTTACAGCATAATAAGACTATCCACAAACTATTTGTTTATATTCATATTTTCCTTTTTCAATGAACAAACAATAAACAACTACTCTCATAAAACATCACACTTAATATGTTTCTATGAACAGCGTTTGTTTTTTCATATTTTTTTAGTGAATGTAAAATAAGGGCGGCGCTCTTTGTGAGGAGGAGTGCCGCCCTTATTTTATAACCTTACAATACATTATGAAGGTTAATGACTATTACATTTCGCTTAAGACTTCTTCGCAATCTTGCTGCGCTGCATCAACGCAAAGATTATAACTCCGATCAACAACAAAGTCAGTGCCGCATAAGCAATACTTTCTGTAACCTGTATGCTTTGTGGATCAAACCACATTTCGATGGTATGTTCCCCTGCCGGTACATTTATCGCACGCAAGATATAATCTGCACGGGCAATATCGACAGGCTGACCGTCAATAGTCACCTGCCATCCCGGATAATATATTTCGGAGAAGACAACAACTCCGTCTTTAGGAGTGGAAGCCTTGTAGACCAAACGATTCGGCTCGTAACTAGTCAACTGGATGGTAGATAGAGAATCTTTATATCCTTCTGTCACACCTTTCAATTGTTCTTTAAACTTCACATCCACTACGGCTGTTTCCGTTGGAAGAATATCATTCAAAGCGTCGATTTCTTCATTTGCATTATTTACATACTGCACCTTGTCTACGAACCACGCATTGCCGTATGCATAAGGATTTACCACAGGAACAGCCTGCCCTTGCTCGCCGGCAGGGAAAATGAAGTATTTTGTATTCAGCATATTCAGTACACGGAATTTGGAAGCGTCTACACTGTCCATCTGTCCGCCGGCAGTAGCCACCGCCTGATAGGTTTCCTGCATTTCGGGCATGATATGATGATCGATCATTTCCTGATAGCGACGGAGCTTCGCTGCATGATAACCACCGACACTCTTATGCCAGTATGCCGTGTTGTTTTCATTAAACGTATTACCGGGGAAGCCTATAAAGTTCAACACACGATAATTTAAAGTAGTATCCTGAAGGATCATCTCATCCGCCTGTGTTTTAACAAACGCTTCTGTCTGTTTGGATTTCGGCACAAACTGTTCGTCATTCAAATAACGTTTATTAATGCTCCACATATCTATCAAACATAAAAGCGCAATACCAGCCAATGTGAAAGAAGCTTTCAACTTCCGCTGTTGATATAAGAATAAAAACAGGCAACCAATCATTATAATAAAGAAACTACGCCATGCGTCCGAAGCAATAATAGCTTCACGCATTTCAGTCAGGTTTGCCACAAACGGAGCCAAATGTTCGGCTGGAAGTGCTTGCTTCAAAGCAGCCATCTCTTGTGTCGTAATAAAACCGGAGAAGAAAGTACCCGGAGCAACAGCTAAAATCAACGCAACACCGGCAGTCAGTACCAAAGTGGCAATCACCCCTCCACGGTTCTCTTTCAACTTCAGCGTATCCGGTTTGCTCAAAATCTCTTTCAAGGCAAAAATCGCCAACAAAGGAATGGTAAATTCAGCAATCACCAAGATGGAAGATACGGCACGGAACTTATTGTACATCGGGACGTAATCGATAAAGAAGTCCGTCAATCCCATGAAATTCTTTCCCCATGAAAGCAGAATCGAGAAGATAGTAGCTCCCAACAATGCCCATTTCAGAGGACCTTTCACAATGAAACAACCCAATACGAACAGGAACATCACAAATGCCCCGACATATACAGGACCGGCTGTCCACGGTTGCTCACCGAAATATTGCGGCAACTGCGAATAAATACCACTATACATTGGATTGGCCTTTGCCATAGCAACTTCGCTTTGCGACATCGTAGACCCTGATCCTCCTCCTTTTACGTTCGGAACCAGTAACGTCAATGTCTCGCCGATACCATAACTCCAGTTGGTTATGTAGTCACGGTCCAACCCGCTACTTGTCTGGCTGGCCGCAGCGCCCTCCTGCTTCAATTCGCTCTTGCCGCGCATCGTCTCCTTACTATATTCATAAGTATGATACAGATTGGAGATATTGATACAAACTCCTACCACGGCAGCCAATGCCAAAATTGCGCTAGCCTTGAAGAAATGGAGCAGTTCTTTCTTTTTATAAGCATCTTCAAAGTACGCTCCCACGAAAAACAGGATCACAAACATGAAATAATAGCTCATCTGAATGTGATTCGACTGAATCTGAAGGGCGATAAACAGTGCTGTAATAATTCCACCCAACAAGTATTTCTTCCGGTAAGCCAGAACGACACCCGCAATCGTAGGTGGAATATAAGCCAACGTCACAAACTTCCAAATGTGCCCTGCCGGTATCAGAATGAAGAAATAGGAAGAAAATGCCCATATCACTCCGCCCAATCCTGCCAGCCAGGCCGATATTCCGAAGGCCCGCAAAAGGATATAGAATCCGAGCATCATAATAAAAGTCAGCACTACATAATCCGGGAGAAAGAGGCGATAAACCTTCTCCACCCCTTTCAGGGACGTTGTCGAGTCGTAACTCGGAGACATCTGATAGGTAGGCATACCTCCAAAAATCGAATTCGTCCAGCGCGTACGTTCTCCGGTACGTTCGAGATACTCTTTCGATTCTTGTCCCGCGCCGACTCCGGCAGCCGTGTCATGCTGAAACAAGATACGACCTTCAATATCAGCCGGAAAAAAATAGGCGAAAGAAAGAATGATAAAAGCCAGAATGGCTATTAAGTCAGGAAGAAACTTTTTCATTTACAATGACACGATTTACTATTTACGATTGAAGTTTGAATATAAAATAAATTACGATCTGACAATCCAATATTTACAATTGATAACGGTAGAATACCGATCTCCCACATTTATCAATCGTAAATAGTAAATCATCAAATCGCAAATCTAATTAGTATCTATAATGATCTGCTTTATAAGGTCCGTCCACTGACACACCAATATAGGCAGCCTGTTCAGGAGTCAACTTAGTCAGTTTCACGCCGATCTTTTCAAGATGCAGGCGGGCAACTTCTTCGTCCAGATGCTTCGGCAAGCGATATACATTGATATCATATTTCTTGTTGAACAGTTCCATCTGTGCCAATGTCTGATTGGTAAATGAATTACTCATCACAAATGACGGATGACCGGTTGCACATCCCAGATTTACCAAACGACCGTCAGCAAGCAGAATGATGCTGTGGCCATCCGGGAAATAATAACGGTCTACTTGTGGTTTGATGTTCACACATTTGATGCCCGGATAATGTTTCAAGGCATCTACCTGAATTTCATTATCGAAATGACCGATGTTGCAAACGATAGACTGATCTTTCATTTTCTCCATGTGGTCGATACGGATAATATCGATATTACCTGTAGTAGTCACGAAAATGTTGCCTTCCATGCAAGCTTCTTCCATAGTCACCACTTCAAAGCCTTCCATGGCAGCCTGCAATGCACAGATCGGGTCTACTTCCGTCACGAGTACCCGCGCTCCGTAAGAACGCATAGAATGAGAACAGCCTTTACCCACATCACCATAACCACATACTACCACCACTTTTCCGGCAATCATCACATCCGTTGCACGCTTAATACCGTCAGCCAGCGATTCGCGGCAGCCATACAGGTTGTCAAACTTAGATTTTGTGACCGAATCATTCACATTGAATGCCGGGAACAACAGTTTGCCTTCTTCCTGCATCTGATACAAACGGTGTACGCCTGTCGTAGTTTCTTCAGACACGCCACGCACTTCTTCCGCTACACGATGCCAGCGAGTACTGTCTTCCGCCAACACTTTCTTCAAGATTGCATTCAGTTCTATTTCATCCTCTGCATGTACTTCTTTATCCAATACGGCAGCATTATTCTCCGCATCATAACCTACGTGAATCATCATCGTAGCGTCACCGCCATCATCTACAATCACATTCGGTCCTTTACCACCGGCAAAGCTCAATGCCTGTAATGTACACCACCAATAATCAGCAAGAGTCTCCCCCTTCCATGCAAACACAGGCACACCCGTAGCAGCAATTGCAGCCGCCGCATGATCCTGCGTTGAATATATATTACAAGAGCACCAACGTACTTCAGCTCCTAAAGCCACTAACGTTTCAATCAGCACAGCCGTCTGAATGGTCATGTGCAACGATCCCATAATGCGGGCACCTTTTAACGGTTTGGATTCTCCATACTTTTCGCGAAGAGCCATCAGGCCGGGCATTTCTTTTTCTGCCAAATCGATTTCCTTGCGTCCGAAATCAGCAAGCGTAATATCTGCCACCTTATAGGGCAGAGTAGAGAATAATTCTGTAGACATATTGTAAATCATTTATATATAATGGATGCAAAGATAGAACATTCTGATTAGTAGGGCAAAAGCTATCCGTTTTTTTTATATTATAATAACTTGGGAGACAATCCGCGTCTCGGAATATTGTCTTATATTTGCAACAGATAAAACAAATTCTACAATATTCTAATGAATAACAATAAATCTTCTATGAGACATTACGAGGGCAAAACGAAGGAGGAACTTTTAGAAATAATCGAACAATTAGAAGAGAAGATAGATTTTCTTTCCTCCCATCTTTCGCCTCCTTCCCAAGAGCGTTTTCGCGATAAATACAGCACCCGGATATTGGATGCCCTCCCCGATATGCTCACCGTCTTCGACCATGATGCCAATATTATAGAGCTTGCTTCTTCGCCGGCAACCAACCACGTAGAAGGTATCAATGCCAGTAATATCAGCACTACTAACGTAAAAGATATTCTGCCGGAAGAAGCTTATGAGAGTGTCCGCAAGAATATGGATAAAGTGATCCTCACGGGAGAAAGTTCCACAGCCAGACATGACCTGATGTTGGACGGTGTTTTACATCACTACGAAAACCGCATCTTTCCGTTGGATAATAAATATCTGTTGTGTATGTGCCGTGATATATCCCAACAATGGGAAGCAGAACAGACGAACGCGCAACAACAGAAAGAGTTGAAGGCCGCCAGAGTCAAGGCAGAAGAGTCGGACCGGCTGAAATCTGCTTTTCTTGCAAACATGGGCCATGAAATACGCACTCCGCTCAATGCGATTGTCGGATTCTCCAAACTAATCACTTTCGCAACATCTACGGAAGAGAAGAATCAATATGCGGAAATCATCGAACGGAATTCGGAAATGTTACTGAATCTATTCAACGATATTCTGGATCTGTCCTCACTGGAGGCCGACTCTTTAAAATTCAACATCCGTCCGATCAAGTTAACAGATATCTGTCTGCAACTGGAGCAACAGTTTTGCCATAAGACGCAAAACGGAGTCAAACTTATTTTAGATAATGTAGATGCGGACATGTATGCCTCCGGTGACTGGAATCGTATTATACAAATTATAAGTAACTTACTTAGTAACGCCACGAAGTTTACCCCCAAAGGAGAAATCCATTTCGGGTATCGGGAAAAAGGGGATTTTGTAGAGTTCTACGTGAAAGATAGCGGCATCGGTATTCCGGCAGAAAGAGTTGCCACTATTTTCCGCCGCTTTGGAAAGGTCAACGATTTTGTTCAGGGAACCGGATTGGGGCTGACTCTTTGCAGAATGTTAGTAGAAAAAATGGGAGGACGTATCTGGCTGCGCTCCCAGGAGGGGCAGGGAAGCAGGTTCTATTTCACTCTCCCTTTGATTCGCCAATAAATGTGTCAGTCGAGGTTACAAATACCTGTATCCGAGGATGACACTTATATGACTATTTACAATTAGATACAGAAAACGCGGCCTGTCGATGACAAAGCCGCGTTTTCTGTATTATCTATATTTGAAAAATATTTCTTTATTTCTTAGCAGTCGGGGCACTAAGCATTTCTTTGTATTTCACCGGATCATTCAGTATTTTCATCGCTTCCTTCAAACCGTCATCATCCTTCAACTGCTGGATGATATTACCACGTTGATAATAGTAACGTTTGATAATTTCAGTAGCAATCATTTTCTTTATGTCAGTAGAGAAATAATCCAAGTCACGGTCGAGATTATGGTTCAACTTCTTCTCTAGCACTTTGAATTCCTCTGAAGCGTCATCCATATATCCTTCAAACTCGGCAGCTTCTTTCAACGTTTTCAGAATCTTCTCACTCTGTTGGTCATACTTGAAGTCGGCTTTCTTCACCAATGCTTTAAAATCATTATAATCAGCATCTGTCACCTCAAACTTCTCCGGAGCAACGATAGTGGGATGTTTCAAACAATACTGCGTTGCATAATCGAAGATTAGATTATCACGTACCAAATAGAAAAGGATATTCGGTAATTTCTCTTGTTTGATCGTAATATCCGGCATTACACCACCTCCGTCACGGACTTCACGTCCGGCAGCCGTATGGAATACCTTAGTTAAACTGTCGGGAATAGTGCCGACACTTCCGTCTTCATTGCGATGCTTGTAATCAATAGCCTGCACGCAACGGCCGCTCGGAATATAATATTTGGAGGTAGTCACTTTCATCATTCCGCCATAAGGCAAAGGACGGGTGGTCTGTACCAACCCTTTTCCAAAAGTACGGTTACCAACGATCACAGCACGGTCGAGATCCTGCAAAGAACCTGATAAGATTTCAGAAGCAGAAGCCGTTCCGCTATTTACCAGTACGGCAATCGGAATATCCAAATCCAACGGTTCACGCAACGTTTTATAAGTGTTACTGGCCTGTTTGATTTTTCCTTTGGTCGTCACAATCACTTTTCCACGCGGCAAGAAATAATTCGCAATTTCTACTGCTTCATCCAACAATCCACCACCATTACTACGAAGGTCTATCACCAATGAAGTGGCTCCCTGTTTCTTCAAATCCAAAAACGCTTTCTTAAATTCTTTGGAAGGATTGCCGGAAAAAGTACTAAGGCCGATGTAACCTATATTGTTATCCAATACGGCAGTATAAGGTATTGCCGGATTCTGAATAGACTCACGCACAATTGTGAACTCCATCGGCGTACGTCCGCCTTTCACATTCGGACGCTCAATCTTCAACTTAAAACTGGTCCCTGCCTGCCCACGCAACATCTGGCTAACTTCCGCATTATTCTTACCGGCAAGGTCTTTTCCGTCAATCTCCATCAGGATATCTCCCGCTTTCAGTCCGGCTTTTGCAGCAGGTGTTCCCTCAAAAGGTTCAGAAATCATCGAACGCTTTAGTTTCGTATTATAAGCAATGTAAGAACCTATACCACCGAATGATCCTTTAATCATCTGCTCCAACTCACTCTGATCTTCTTCCGGATAATATTCCGTATAAGGGTCCAAGGTGTAAAGCATATTATCGATCCCTTCCCGAATCGTTTTATTCGGATCGATGGTATCTACATAGAACATATCCAGTTCTTTCACAATCGCGTTAAATATATCCAGATTCTTTGCAATCTGGAAATTACGATCATCTCCGCTCTTGAAACTAAAGAAAGCAACTGTGGCTATCACTGCTACTGCAACAATAGCTATTCGCCTGTTCAGCAATTTTTTCATACCTCTTTTTAATCTAAATGAGTCGTAAAAGTAGCTTAATCCTTTGTTATTCTGCCAGAATCCTGTTAATATTTAACTTAATTTCATCCCAGCGTTCCTGTGGCATCGTTGTTCCGATTACCTGAATAACATTTCCCGAGAGAATAGAACCTATTTTTGCACATTTATCCAACGAGTATCCACAGGTCAATCCATATAAGAATCCGGAAGCGAAATAGTCACCAGCACCGGTAGTATCCACCACTTTCTGAACCGGAATGGCCGAAACCTTTATTTCCTCTGTTCCTTTGCGGATATAAGAACCGCTTGCTCCGACTTTTACAATAGCAATACTGCATTTCTTGGCAATCACTCTCAAAGCTTCCTCCGGCTCCTTGCCGGTAAAGGCCTTCGCTTCTTCTTCGTTTGCAAAAACGATGTCGACATATTTGTTTATTAGCAAGGTGAAGAATTCCAGATCATTAGCCACAATGTTATAACTAGCCATATCAAGACAAATCTGCAAACCGGCTTCTTTAGCCAGTTCAATGGCGTGAAGAATCATTTCATGATCCTGAACGAGGTAGCCTTCTATAAATAGGTACGCGTAACCTTTAAACATATCCAACGTCAGTTCTTCCGCTCTCAAAGAAGCCGCTGCTCCCAGATAGGTTCCGAAAGTGCGCTCCCCATCCGGTGAGATAAAAGTGGATGCCACGCCGGAAGGTAGTCGGTCCGAGGTCAATAATTTGTCTTCAATCTTATTTTTCTGCAGATTTTCACGAAAAAATTCTCCATAATTATCATTTCCCACTTTTCCGATAAATCCTGTTCCAGCCCCCAAACAAGCCAGTCCGAGGATGGCATTTCCTGCCGATCCGCCTGTTGCCAAATGGGTTTTCATCTGTGAAAATTTTGTGTTAATCTGCTGTAACTTAGCGTCATCGATGAGCTGCATGCTTCCTTTGGGTAAACCCATTTCATCCAAAAGAGTATCATCCTTCAGGGTTGCGAGTACGTCTACCAGGGCGTTGCCCAATCCTATTATTTTGTCCATTCCTAATATTTTTTTTGCAAAGATATTGCATATTTCAAAAAAACCTAGTACTTTTGCATCGCAATTGAGAA
>NZ_QTLK01000032.1:0-346 GCF_003602705.1 Bacteroides sp. AM16-13 | reverse complement strand
ATATTGCATATTTCAAAAAAACCTAGTACTTTTGCATCGCAATTGAGAAAAACATTCTTCCTTAGCTCAGTCGGTTAGAGCATCTGACTGTTAATCAGAGGGTCCTTGGTTCAAGTCCAAGAGGAAGAGCAAAGTTGAAAATCTTGATTGCAAACATTCTTCCTTAGCTCAGTCGGTTAGAGCATCTGACTGTTAATCAGAGGGTCCTTGGTTCAAGTCCAAGAGGAAGAGCGAAAAAAGAGGTAAATCAGAAGATTTATCTCTTTTTTTATTTTTCGGATCCAATGTTTTTTGGCTCAGTCTGAAACCTTGGGGGATTGCGTTAAAATTCTTATTTTTGCATCAT
>NZ_QTLK01000031.1:57283-73508 GCF_003602705.1 Bacteroides sp. AM16-13 | reverse complement strand
TCGTTTCCACTCACAAAGATAGTCGCGGTCTTGCTTTTCATAGAGGAAATATATGAAAATAATATCGGATGATTTTGTAGATAATTCAGATCTTGAATTAGAAAAGGACTTTAAAAAGGAAAGAGGGGTAAGAGAACAATATTCTACTAATGAGTGCCTAATTTCAGGTGTTAATTCATTCTATCAATGTAAGGGACATTTTCTGACCGAAATATGGAGAAACCATGGAGCACCTTTACTTTTGAAATATGAAGCAAAAGAGAAAGAAGGTTATTTATTTTGCCCTCTTTTGGACCCTCAAATAAAAGCATTTACGAAGATTGCAGCAGTTTCTTCTGATTTTTATATAAGTTATATTAATGCTCAGTCTTTTTTGAATAATTATGAGGAGACTGTTACTCGTAAATATAATTTGGTTGATGATAGTAATCCGGTATTAATGAATATATATGTGAAATAAAAAAATACATTTTTTAGCGTTGTTTTGACCTATGATAAATGAGAAAGGTCAGTAGAGAACATGAACAGGAAATACTAAGTAAATGAGAATTAATTTATGCTTAAGAAGCTTTGTATATATATTCCATCTATCCTTGCTTTGTTATTTGTGTTAGAATGGCAATATGCAAGAAAGTATTTATTCTACGAAAAAAAAACTATGCTCCCTTTAGAAGTAGCTTTACAGGCGGCAGGTGGAAATAAAAAAGAACTTCAAAAAGTACTTCACTATTATAAGAAGAATCCTATTGATAGTCTAAAATATAAAGCAGCTTGTTTTTTAATAGAGAATATGCCTTTTTACATTTACTCTAGTGGAGAACAATTAGAGAATTATAAGTCTTATTATGCTTGGCTAAAAGTACGTAAGGGTAAAACTGCGCAACAAGTTTCGGATTCAGTCAAGAAAGTCTTTGGTGCAATGAAAGAACCTAAAAAGAAACGTGATATTATGGAAATGGATTCTGCATATTTGTGCCATAATATTGATTGGGCATTTAAAGTTTGGCAGGAGCAACCGTGGGGAAAGAATATTTCGTTTGAAACATTTTGTGAGTACTTATTGCCTTACCGAATAGGGGATGAACCGTTAGCTTATTGGCGTGAGGTATATTATAAGAAATACAATTCATTGTTAGATTCATTGCGGATGTCTGACACCTTGGATAAAGAAGATCCATTAGTGGCAGCCAGATATTTAATGGCGAGATTGCCGGATAAAAAGACATTCTTTACTTCCATAACTCCCTTTTCTTTCGGACATATCGGACCTGAATTTGTACAATATAAAGTAGGTAGCTGTAGAGAATTGGCTGATTTTGAGATTTACTTATTTCGTGCTTTAGGTATTCCTTGTGCAATTGATTATTTGCCAGCACGTAATGATACGAATTTCGGTCATCTTTGGACAATAGTATGGGATAAAAACGGAGAAGGATATATGTCCGACTTTATGACATTTTTGACACGTGTTCGCAAATGTGCTTTGTATCGGCAGGGAGGAACTGCCAAGATATATAGATATACATTTAGTGTAAATAGAGAGTTGCATAAGCAGATGGCACAATATGGAGAGAAAGTGTATCCGTTTTGGCAAGTTCCTAAGTTTAAGGATGTAACTTTTGATTATGCGTATTCATATCAAAAGAATCTGGTTATTCCTTTGGATAAACAGTATAAGGATAAAAGGGGTGGAAGGATTGCTTATTTATGTGCCAGTAATAGAAATCGTTGGATTCCGGTTGATTGGACGATATACGATGCCGGTTATTTGGCTTTTCGATATGTTCGTAAAGGGGCAGTTTTAAGAGTTGCCACTTATGAAAAAGGATCATTACATTTCTTGACTGATCCTTTTTATCTGGATAAAGAAACTAATGCCCCTCACTATTATTCCGTCGGGAAAAAGACGCAAGATATGGTTTTGTATGCTAAGTTTAATCTTAAAGAAGAAAGTAGTTTTAGAAACAGAATGATAGGGGGTGTTTTTATTGGCAGCAATCATTCGGATTTTTCGGATGAAGATACACTGTTTATTATACAAAGTAAACCTGATCGTTTGAATACTGCTGTAAAATGCTGGTCTGATAAAGAATACCGTTATCTTAGATATATCGGTCGACCTAAAGCCCATTGTAATGTTTCAGAAGTTACCTTTTATGAAAAGAATGATACTGTTGCTTTAACGGGAAAAATAATAGGAACTCCCGAACACGAAAGAAAGAATGGGGATCATGACTATACCAATGTCTTTGACGGGAAAACATGGACTTCTTTTGATTATTCCAAACCCACCGGTGGATGGGCGGGATTGGATTTAGGAAGAGAAGTAAAAGTCGATCGTATAATTTATACTCCGCGCAACAGGGATAATTATGTTCGACCTGGTGATGTATATGAATTATTCTACTGTGAAAGAGACTGGCAATCTGCCGGGACAATCAAGGCGACTGCCGATTCACTGGTGTTTCGGAATATTCCGGAAAATGCATTATTACTTTTACGAAACCATACTCGTGGAAAGGATGAAAGAATTTTTGTTTATGAAAATGGAGAACAACAATGGAGGTAAGGTTTAATATCAGACAAGTTGTAATGTGGAGGATAGTTTTATTTTCAGGAATTATCTCCTTGATATGTGCTTGTTCTTATTCCGGTAAGAAGGTGTGTCCTCCTTTTGATATTTCTTTCTCCGGACATACGTTGTTGGCTATAGCTCCCGGTTTTACCATAAAGGCAACAGAAGATACTTTAAATAAAACCTATCCGTGCTTAAGATCGGGGAAAATGTTTCCGTTGACGGGTATTTTAAAGGTGGATGGTAAATCTTACCGTTTTTTAGGAGGAGATTCGTTACGTATATCCTCTCTAGCCCCTCTTTCAAACGAGAACCTGGGATGGCAGGGAAAATATTCTTATTTATTTCCGGGCAGAGGATGGGAACAAAGGGAGTATAATGATTCTTTGTGGAATAAGGGTAAAGGTGCCTTCGGTTCGGAAAATGGGAAGTTTCAAGCCCATACAGTATGGGGAGCGAAAAATATATATGTTCGCAGGCACATTACCATTGCTAACAAAGATACTTTAAAAGAACGCAAAGTCTATCTCCGTTATATTTATGATGATCAGATAAAGCTTTATTGTAATGGAGAATATTTGTTAGGAGAAGAAGCATTTCTTCCTCAAACGGGATGCTATCGTTTAACGGATGAAACAGTAGCTCAAATTATTAATGGTGATAATGTTATAGCAGCTTATGGGGGTAATGCGGAAGGTACTGCTTTTTTGGATTTTGGTTTATATGTGGAAAATAAGACTTATGTTGATGTGAAACCTGCAATATTGAAACAAATGAATATGCAGGCTACACAGACTCATTATGTTTTTCAATGTGGAGATGTGGAGCTTCTGATTGATTTTGTTTCACCTTCCTTGTCGGAGAAATGGGATATGACAGGATGGCCTGTAGGTTTGCTTTCTTATCAGATTCAGACAGAAGATGAAAAGGAGCATACAGTGGAAATTCTGTTTGATGTAGATATGGAGTGGTTATTTGGTAGGAGCAAGGTGGATAGTTGGTGTGAACAAAATTGGCGTTTTACCAAGTCTGATAGTTTGTATTTAGCGATAAAGGCGAATGAATCAACTTTCTCTAGTGAGGATGGTCATGTTATTTTATCTCAAAAGTTAAGCACAAAGAATGAGGATAAAGGTGCATTGCTAATAGGGTATGAAGAAGGACAGACTTTGCAATATGGGGGTGAAAGTTTGTCCCCTCTTTGGAAGAAAAATGGAACAGGCGAAATAAAAGAATTAATGAAATCTGTTGGAGATAGATGGCAGGAACTTAAAGAAGAATGCGATAAACAGGATTGTCAGTGGAGTGCCAGAGCTTTTCAAGTAGGTGGTGAAACATTTGCAGGGCAGATGCTTCCTTCTTATCGTAATTTTATATCTTCCCATAGATTTGTGTTATCATCAGAGAATAAAATATTTTGCTTTGGAGATACTTTAGGTAATATCAGGGAGGCTTATGAGAGTTTTTCTACTTTGCTCTATTTTAATCGTATCGACTGGATGAAAAGCCTATTGGATCCTATATTTGAATATTGTGAAGATAATCATTGGGTAAAGAGATATCCGCCTTATGATATAGGTTTGTACCCTATTATTAATAAGCAGGTAAAATTGGATGATAATGCAGTGGCGGTAGCTGCTGACATGTTGATGATGATGGCTGTGATTGTAGAAGTGGAACAGGATTTCAGTTATGCTGATGCACATTGGAATCTATTGTGTTTATGGGCGGATTATTTGCGAGAGAAGATGGAAAAAGACGTTTATCCTTGCGAAGGATTATTAAATGAGGATGATGAACGTGTGAAATGCGTGTTGGGGCTTATGGCTTATCGTAAACTAATTCAACTGAAAGAAAGCGTATGAGCAAAGTGAGGAAAATTTTGGCAATATTAGAGAATCTGGCATTTTTCGTATTCTGCATGGTGCTCATTCTCTTCTTGGTACAACTATTTTGTTTTACCTCGTTTAAAATACCTTCGGATTCTATGGAACCGGTACTAAAGGATGGAGATCGGATACTGGTTAATAAGATGATAAAGGGAGCTAGGTTATTTAATGTGTTTGCTGCTTTAGATAATGAAGACTTCACTATTCATCGGATGCCCGGATGGGGAAACTTTAAGAGAAATGATATATTGGTTTTTAATTTTCCTTATCAGCAAAATCGTTGGGATAGTATTCGAATGGACGTGATGCAGTATTATGTGAAGCGGTGTATCGCTCTGCCCGGAGACACATTGGAAATCAGAGGAGGATTTTATAAGATACGTGGTTGCAATGAACAGGTGGGGAATTATCAGGCTCAACAGTATATTGCAAATTTGCAGCATCCGAAGCAGCACGGGATTGTCTTTGGTACATTTCCATATAACAAACAGCTTAAGTGGAATATTCGTGAATTCGGACCATTGCCTGTTCCACAGAAAGGACAAGTGGTAGAAATGGACCGTACTACTTATCATTTGTATAAGCAATTGATTGGTTGGGAACAAAAGAAGAAATTGCGTCTGAAAGACGGACTGGTGTTATTGGGAGACAGTCTGATTTCTCGGTATCGTTTTGAAAAGAATTATTATTTTGTGTCTGGTGATAATATGGCAAATTCGCAGGATTCAAGGTATTGGGGGATGTTGCCTGAAGAATATATTGTAGGTAAGGCTACCCGTATCTGGTATTCGGAAGATAAATTTACGGATAAATCTCGTTGGGATAGGATTATGAAGAAAATTAAATAAAGGTATATTGACTATCAAATTTAATATAAAATTAATTACGTATGAAAAAGAATATTTATTTAAAAATGGCTTTAGGAATTACATTACTAGTGATGATTGGTAGTAATATTTGTAATTCGTTTAAAAAAGAAACATTATCTGATTTGGTGCTGTCTAATGTTGAAGCGCTGGCAGATAGTCGTGAGAATGGCGATAAGACTTGGACAGCTCCTAGGACAATTGCATGTGATTATCAGCAAGGTCCGTGGCATACTGCCAGTATAGAAAGAATATGCGAATTTTGTGTAACTCCTAATTCTTGTACACCCAGAGCTTGTGGAATGTAATTGAAAAATGAATAAGTGTATTGTTATAATAATGGTAGTTTGTCTTGCTGTGTCGTGTACTCATAATAAAACGTCTTTAAGTGTCGGCTCCGGAGTTATCTCTCTGTCTAGTCCGCAGGACGTTATCGTTGAAATGACAGGAGAAACTTATGATAAACTGGAAACTATATTGCAACCGGTATCTTACGTTAAACTATCGGCGATTCCTTTGTTAAGCCGTATTAAAAAGATCCAGATTGCAGATGAACGAATTTATTTATGGGATATGGGAGCAGGCATTGTATGTTATGATATGTCCGGTGAATTGTTGTTTCAATTGAATGCCAGAGGACAGGGTCCCGGAGAATATACGGATATAAATGCTTTTGCAGTAAATGCTAGTTTGCATCAACTGGTGATTTATGATAATATGAAACAGTCGTTGATGTTTTATTCGACCGAGGATGGTAGGTTTGTCAAAAGTGAGAAGTTTAATAAACCTACACCGGCTGAAATAGCCTATTGGGGAGGATACTTCTTTTATCATAACCGTTTACATCGAAACTATCAAGATGATGTTTCCTTGCATTATTACCTGTTAGCATCAAAAGATGGCATTACCATAGGGAAACGATACTTTGAACATGAAAATAATAAAGAAGACTATCCATTTTCGCCTTCAGGACACAATTTGTATGATAATAATTCGAAGTTGTATTATTGTAGGGATTTTGATAATATTGTTTATCAGATTCATGAAGATAGTGTTGTTCCGCGTTTCCGGATTAATTTACCGAACCCCTTGCCAGCATCGATGATAGAAGAGAGACCTAATGAAATGAGTTTGTTGCGTTCAGGATATTCCTTAGGTATAACTGATATATATGAGTATGGCGGATTATTGTTTTTTCGTTTTGTGAAGGATGGATATATTTGGTCTTGTTTATATAATGTAGAAGAGAGTAAACAAGTATACTGTACCAAAAGGATTAAATTTCTGCATTCATCTTTAATTGATACGATTGACGGTATTTATAAGGATTGCTTTTACAGCATATTGACACCAGAGTATCTCGATTATGCTTTTTCTGAAAATCCTCAAGAGGATTATTCGGATTTATTTAAAACGTATGATGTGGAGGGAGATAATCCGGTTATTGCTTTTTATCGGGCAGTAGTCAGATAATTGAAGAACATGAAAGTCAAATTAAAGTTGATAAGAATTGAAAGAAAAGGTATGGCGGGTTTGATAGCACTCTTAGGAATTGCGTTAATCTTGTGTGTAGTAGCTTTTCCTACTCCGAACGACATTTCTGTTGGTGAAATGGCCTATCAAAAACTATGGTTGGGACGTATGACTGTTGTTTTTGTCATTTGTAGTCTGCTTTCTTTTTGCTTGAATAAAAAACAAAATCTGTCTTTTCCATCAACAGTGGCGTGGGTATTGATTGCATTGGGAGGAATTGAGGCTATATGGGGATTGAGGCAGATATATGGTTTTGCTGTTTCCAATCATTCCTTATATGCACTCACGGGATCTTTCTATAATCCGGGACCTTACTCGGGATATTTGGCTATGATATTTCCGCTCTGCTTATATGAATGGCTAAATTTGAAAGAAATGACGGAACGTACATGGATAGAACAGGGAAAGTATTACATGGCATTAGGAGTGATGTTGTTGATTCTTTGTGTGCTACCTGCCGGAATGAGTCGTTCGGCTTGGATTGCCGTCGCAGTATCGGGGGCATGGGTGTATGGAATGCATGTTTCATGGGGAAGTAGACTGAAGGCGATTAGAAAGAGATATAAGAAAAAAGTAGTGTTGGCTTGTATCGCAGGAGGCATTATATTCATAATGGTTGTTTACTCACTTTTTCAGTTAAAAGCAACTTCCGCTAATGGGCGCCTGTTCATGTGGAAAATTAGTACTCTTGCTATTGCCGAAAGTCCTGTTATAGGACATGGAACTGGAAATTTTGTTTCAGCTTATGGCAGGGCACAGGAGAGTTATTTTGCAAACGAAGAGTATTCGGAAACGGAAGAATTGGTGGCGGGTAGTCCGGAATATGCTTTTAATGAATATCTTCAAGTAGCAACAGAATATGGGATTCCTTTTTTATTTGTCGTTTTATTAATAATTGCGTTTTGTCTTTGGAAGGGGAATAGGGAAGGACGAATAGGTATTTGCGGTGGTGTAATTTCTGTTTTAGTATTTGCTTTTTCTTCTTATCCGATGCAGATTCCCGGATTTGCAGTGACCTTCTATTTCCTTTTGGCAGCTTGTGTTATTGGGCGCTCGAAGATAATGCTATTATTTTTTATTTCGATAATAATTCTATTAGGGACATATTATTGGAAATACAATCAATATGATGCATGTAAGAATTGGTATCGTAGTAAAATGCTCTATAATATCGGAGCATACCAATCAGCTAAAGAAGAATATGAGACGTTGTATCCCGAATTGAAGAATCGGGGAGCCTTTCTTTTTGAATACGGGTATTGTTTGCATAAATTGAAACAATATGATAGCTCTACAAAAGTGTTGAAAGAAGCCATGGAGCATAGTAATGATCCAATGATTCTGAATATTATTGGTAAAAATTATCAGGCATCAGGAAAGTATGAGAAAGCGGAAGAGAGTCTGATTCGATCTACGCATCGACTTCCGGGACGAATTTATCCATATTATCTTCTGGCAAAGTTGTATGCGGAGCTGGAATATCAGCAACCTGAAAAATTAAGAAATGTGGTTGAGCTCGTTTTGACGAAAGAGCCAAAGATTCAATCGACAGCGGTAAGGGAAATGAGGGAGGAAGTAAAGAAATTAAGGTGATTATTGAAGACATATTATAAAAGAAAGGAGGTGATAGTAATAATCGGAGTGTGATAATGTTGACAAAATAGATTTTTGTTATGTTTAGGAAGAAAAAATAAGAGTTAAAAACCTGAAATGAATTACAATGAAAAAAAAGATTATTCATTACGTCTATTTTGGTAGCTGTTGTAACTGTTATGGCTGGCTACAATGTATATACTTCACAGAATAATGTGGAAGTATCAGATTTAATATTAACCAATGTGGAAGCATTGGCTAGTAATAATGAATCGGATTTTGGATGGACTTGTGAGCCCTATGTTACAGATCATTATACAGAGTCTAGATGGGACTATGAAAATGGATGTAATGCTTCCACTGTTGTAGATACGTATGATTGTAATAGCGGATTGGTTGGCTCATGCAGAACTGGATATATCCAATTCTATTACGATTGTGGTGGTCATGAGACAGGAAGAAATGATCAAACCTCCACTGGAGGTTGTTGGTGATAATAAGTAATATGATAAGAGTGTATTGTTTAAAAGATACACTCTTATTGAGTAACGTAAAAACAACAATAAGATGGGAAGATATATAATTCATTTGTTAGAAATGATATTCATGAGTGCTATTATAATGAGTTGTGGAAATAGGACTCAATTGTATAATGTAGAGGGACTACTTTCAGATACGGCTCGATACATTATTGATTTGGATCATGTTGAAAAGGAATATATTATAAATATGTCTTCATATTTTGATAGTATGGAAATAATACCATTAGAAACGAGAAAAGATGTATTACTTGGAAGAATAAGCAAAATACAGGAAATTGATAACCATTTGTTTGTTTTGGATAAATCTATTTCCAAAAGTGTATTGGTATTTGATAAAAAAGGAGCTTTCTTATTTCGTATAGGAAAGCTTGGCCAAGGTCCGGGTGAATATACTTCTATTTCTGATTTCAGTATTGACCCGACCAATCGAATTATTTATCTTTTGGACAATCGATTATACTCTGTTCATAAATATGCATTAGATAATGGGAAGTATTTAAATAGTATTAGACTAAGTGGAATGGAGGTACGGAGATTTCATTTAGCGGTTTTAGATAGTTGCCTTTACACAGATGCTTTTTATTTATCGAACATCTCGGATTCTCAGAAACAATTGCTTCGTATGTTAAATATGAGCAAAGGCGAGGAGGTAACTTGGATGAATTATAAAGACTATAATTTGGGATGGGATAAGATCCATTTTGTCAGTGACGTTTTTTACGACCAACTTGATGGAAAGGATGTCAAATTTGTCCAACCATTTATGAATATGGTGATGGAGCTAACTCTGAAGGGGGTAAAACCGTATATATGTTTGAAAAGTAAGAATTGGTTAAGTAAAGAGGAATTGGAAAAAACAGAAGGAGAACCGGCAGAACGTTATAACTCTTTGCGTCGGATATCCCGCATTTATAATATAAACAGTTTTATGGAATTTGATGATTATATATTTCTTAAATATGAAGAAGGAGGAATAGCAAACTATTTATTTTATGATAAGAATACCTCAACGTTCCGCCATACGGATTTTTTAGCGAATGATTTGCTTTATAATACATCTGATTATCATGGAGTGGATTTGAATATCTGTTTTGCTGATTCTGCTGGAATCTATGGCTCTATTCATCCTTTTGCAATGGAAAGATTTATTAAAGAAAAAAATGAAGGGCGATTTAAAGAAAAGATAAACAGTTTAAAGTGTTTGGAACAACTGAATAATGAATCGAATCCTATTATATTTTATTTGAAACGGAAAAGAACAAAAATGCTGTAGTAAGAGAGTCGGCTACTTAATAAATTGGAATGTAGTTATGAGAAAATACAATTGTATATGGATTCTATTATATTGTTTAATCTATGTTGGGATAACCTCTTGCTTTGACAAGAAAAATAGTACTGATAAGCTGGAAATAGGTGTTTCCACTGTTCTTCCTGATGCTAAGAATGAAGTCACTACTCAAATTCTAAAGAGCCGTAATTTTCATCACGAATTAGTCAGTAACGGTAAAGTAAGTGCTCTCGGACAGGCTGATCTTCGTTTTGAGACAAGTGAAGTGATCGCCCGTATCTATGTGAAGAATGGCGAACATGTACATAAAGGGCAGAAATTAGCTGAACTGGATAAATTTCGCTTGGAGCAGAAGCTATCCCAAGCGGAAGATGCTTTATTGAAAGCCGAATTGGAACTGAAAGATGTATTGATCGGACAGGGATATACCTCCGAAGATTTCAGCAAAGTGCCTGTGGAAACAATGAGACTTGCGAAAGTGAAGAGTGGATATGAGCAGTCGAGATCTCAATATGAATTGATGAAAAGAGAAACAGAACATGCTACACTGGTTGCTCCTTTCGATGGAATAGTGGCTAATCTGTTTTCTAAACCATATAATTTAGCTAATACTTCCGAGGTGTTTTGTACGGTTATTGATACCCGTGGGATGGAAGCTGATTTTACAGTGTTGGAGAATGAGTTGGCTTTTATTAAAACAGGTGATAAGGTGATGATTACTCCTTATGCCGGAGGAGATTCGTTTGAAGGCAGCGTATCTGAAATCAATCCATTGGTAGATTCGAACGGAATGGTAAAGGTGAAGGCTGTAGTAAACGGACAAGGAAAACTGTTCAGTGGTATGAATGTAAGGGTAAGTGTTAGAAGAAGTTTAGGGCAACAATTGGTCATTCCTAAAACGGCTGTTGTGTTACGCTCCGGTAAGCAAGTGGTATTTACTTTACAAGAAGGCAAGGCTATGTGGAATTATGTGCATACAGGATTGGAAAATGCAACGGAATATGTTGTTTCGGATAAATCACAGAAAGGGATTGAAGAGGGGTTACTGGAGGGAGATACGATTATTGTGACCGGAAATCTGAATCTGGCACATGAAGCGGCAGTAAATGTAAGATAATCTGTGCCAAAATCGAGTAATTATGATAAAATTTTTAATCCAGCGTCCTATTGCCGTATTGATGGCTTTTACTGCCTGTTTTATAATCGGGCTGGTGACATATAATACTTTGCCTATATCATTGCTTCCGGATATTGCCATTCCGGAGATAACGATACAGGTGTCTGCCGCCAATACCTCTGCCCGTGAACTGGAAAACACGATTGTGAAACCTTTACGGGGACAACTGATTCAGGTGTCTACATTGAAAGATATTCATAGTGAATCGAGAGACGGAGGAGGTATGATCCGTCTCTCTTTTGATTTCGGTACTAATACGGATCTTGCCTTTATAGAGGTCAATGAAAAGATAGACGCTACAATGAATTATCTTCCCAAGGATACTGAACGCCCGAAAGTTATTAAGGCAAGCGCAACGGATATACCCGTGTTTTACCTGAATCTGACCTTAAAGAATGATAGTGCTTATAGTACGATAGGTCAGCACTCTTTCCTTGATTTGTGTGAATTTGCCGAATCGGTGATTAAGCGCAGGATAGAACAGCTTGAAGAAGTGGCTATGGTAGACGTGACCGGATTGGTGGAGCGTCAGGTACAGATTGTACCCGATGAGGATAAACTGGCTATGATGGGGTTTTCCATTGAAGATATTGAATCGGCTTTGGCTGCCAATAATGTGGAGCCGGGTAGTATGACAGTACGCGACGGATACTATGAATATAATATAAAATTCTCCACTCTGTTGCGTACCGCGGAAGATGTGGAAAATATATACCTGCGTAAGGGAGACCGCATTGTCCAACTAAAGGACTTCTGCAAAGTTTCTATCGTGCCCGTAAAAGAAAAAGGTATATCTGTATCGAACGGGAAAAGGGCGGTGACGCTGGCTGTTATCAAGCAGGCGGACGAGAATATGGATAAGATGAAGCAGTCTCTGGTAAGGACGATGGAGCATTTTAGACAGGTGTATCCTGATATTGATTTTAGTATTAGTCGCAACCAAACGGAATTGTTGGATTACACAATTTCAAACCTGCAACAGAATCTTTCTTTAGGATTCCTTTTTATCTGCCTGGTAGCCGTCCTGTTTCTGGGAGATGTGAAATCTCCATTGGTGATCGGACTTAGTATGGTAGTTTCTATCGTGATTAGTTTTGTTTTCTTCTATCTGTGTAATATGTCACTGAATATCATTTCCCTTGCCGGATTGATTTTGGCTTTAGGAATGATGATTGACAGCTCGATTATCGTGACCGAAAATATATCCCAATATCGGGAGCGGGGCTATTCATTGCGTCGTGCCTGTATAACAGGAACTAGTGAAGTGGTGACACCCATGTTGAGTTCTTCCCTGACTACCATTGCCGTGTTTGCTCCTTTGATTTTTATGAGTGGTATTGCCGGAGCTATCTTCTATGATCAGGCTTTTTCGGTTACAGTGGGATTGATGGTTTCGTATTTTACCGGTATTATGCTTCTTCCGGTGCTTTATCTGTTGGTCTATCGGACAGGTATTCATACACGGAAATGGAAATGGCTTTCTTTTAAATTCAATAACCCGATAAAGGATCACACATTGGATCGTTTTTATGATGCCGGTGTAGATTGGGTGTTTCGTCACAAAACGTTTAGTGTATTGTTTTGTGTTGTCTCCATCCCGCTTTGTGTATTCTTCTTTTTCTTTATCGATAAGCAACGGATGCCTGATATAGAAGAGAATGAATTGATTGCCCGAATCGAGTGGAATGAGAATATTCATGTGGATGAAAACAGGCGGCGTGTGGATGAGCTTTTTAGGGATTTAAAAGAACAGGTATTGGAGCACACGGCATCTGTTGGCAGGCAGGATTTTCTTCTGAATCGTGAAAGGGAACTTTCTTCTTCCGAAGCGGAACTTTATTTCCGAACGGAAACATCAGAAACAATCATTCCTTTGCAGCAGGAGATATACCATAAACTGAAAGAACGTTATCCACTTTCCGTTATTTCTTTCTCTCCACCGGAGACTGTATTTGAGAAACTCTTTGTCACGGGAGAACCGGATATCATAGCTGAATTTTACACCCGTAATAAGGCAAAAGCACCGGAAGCGGAAACGATCCGGAATGTGGAGCTGGAGTTAGCCCGTAGGACGGGAATTGCTCCTACAGGCATTGCCTTTGAGAACCAACTGAACCTAAGTATCAATAAGGAGAAACTATTGCTTTACCGTGTTGCTTACAATGAACTTTATAGAGTCTTGAAAACAGCTTTCCGAGAAAATAGTGTGACTATGTTGCATTCTTACCAGCAATATCTTCCGATCAACGTTGCGGGCAGTGAGAAGACGGTGAATGAAATATTACAGGAAGCACTAATACAGACTGAACCGGACAATAGAGGAAACAGAGAGTACATTCCACTCCGGGAACTGGTGATGGTTACTCCTGCCGAGGACTTGAAGAGTATTACTGCCGGACGTAACGGGGAATATGTTCCTTTTGATTTTTATGGCGTACAGGACGGAAACAAACTGATAAAGGAGGTGAAACAAACGGCAGAAAATATGAAAGACTGGGATACTGGATTCTCCGGCAGTTTCTTTTCTAACAGTGAGATGTTGGATGAATTGGTGATCATCTTATTTATTTCACTGTTACTGATGTATTTTATTCTTGCCGCACAGTTTGAAAGCTTTTTGCAGCCTTTGCTTGTTTTGGCGGAGATACCGATTGACCTCGCATTTGCACTGCTTTTACTCTGGATTTGCGGACATACGCTGAATTTGATGTCTGCTATCGGGTTGATCGTTACCTGCGGTATTGTAATCAATGACTCTATTCTGAAGCTGGATGCTATCAATGAATTGCGTAAAGCGGGTGTTCCGTTATTAGAAGCGATACATGAAGCTGGCCGCAGGCGTTTGCGACCGATTATCATGACTTCGCTGACTACCATCTTCGCAATGGTGCCACTGCTTTTTTCTTCAGATATGGGCTCGGAGTTACAAAAACCGTTGTCTATTGCTATGATAGGGACAATGTCAATTGGTACGGCGGTGAGCTTATTTATCATACCGTTACTTTACTGGTTTATTTACCGTAACAAGAAAATAAGTATTAAGTATTAGTCCAAAATGAGAGTTATGAATAGATTAAAGAAAAGAATTCCTGTTTTCCTTTGTGTCCTTTGTGTCCTCTGTGTCCTCTGTGGTGAATCCCAGCTTCGAGCGCAGAAACACCTGGTATTAGATTTGAACAGGACAATTTCTCTAGCTAACGATAGTTCGCTGGAATCATTCCGTACGCAGAATATGTATTTATCCGGTTATTGGGAGTATAGGACTTTTCGGGCAAATCGGTTGCCTAGCTTGACGCTGGATGTTACTCCGGCACAATATAACCGGGATATTACGAAACGATACGATTCGGGACAGGATTTGGATGTATACCGTACGCAACAATCTTATTATGCTTATGGAGGATTGAGTGTAAAACAGAACTTTGATTTAACTGGAGGTACCTTTTATCTGGAATCGAATCTTGCCTATATGCGTAACTTCGGAAGTAACAGTGCTACGCAGCTTACGAGTGTTCCCATACGAATCGGATATTCGCAAAGTCTGGTAGGATATAACTCCTTCAAATGGGAACGGAAGATAGAACCGTTGAAGTATGAGCGTGTGAAAAAGGAATTTCTCTATAATGTGGAAAAGGTGTCGGAAACGGCTACGAATTATTTCTTCTCTTTGGCTATGGCGCAGGCAGAATATAATCTTGCTAAAGAAAACTTGGCTTCTACGGATACATTGTATCGTATCGGGCAACAGCGTCACCGAATTGCAGCTATCTCACAGGCTGATTTGTTGACATTGAAACTGGATCGTGTGAATGCGCAGAATACATTGCAGAATAAAGCAAGTGACCTGAAACGGGCTATGTTTTCACTGGCTTCTTTTCTCAATCTGGATAAGAATACGCAAATCAAACTGGAACTTCCTTCTCGTCCGGAGATGGTGGATATTCCGGTAGATGAGGCTTTGAGGTGGGGCAGGAATAATAACCCGCAATTGTTGGAACTGAAACAGAATGTACTTGAAGCGGAACGGAATGTGGATAAGACGAAGAAAGAATCTCGCTTTAACGCAAGTGTAAATGCCAGTATCGGTTTTAATCAGGTAGCGGATAACTTTGGAGATGTGTATCATAAACCGATGCAGCAGGATTTGGTGGCAGTCAGTGTTTCTATTCCGTTATTGGACTGGGGTGTTCGTAAGGGAAAGTATAATATGGCAAGAAATAATCTGAATGTAGTGAAGATCTCGGCACGTCAGGATGAGATAAGCATCGAGGAGGAAGTGATTATGACGGTAAGTGATTTTAATATCCAGCAGCAATTGATAGCCAGTGCGGAAGAAGCGTTGGATCTGTCTATACTTGCTTATAATGAGACTAAACAGCGTTTTATTATCGGCAAGGCGGATATTAATAGCTTGACTCTTTCTCTCAACAGGCAGCAACAGGCACAACGTAATTTTATCTCTGCCTTGCAGAACTACTGGCTGAATTATTATAAGATACGCCGGCTTACTTTATTTGATTTTGCAGCGAAGCTTTCACTTTCGGACAGGTTTGATTTTAATGGAGGAAAGTTGGTTAAATGATAATTTTGCGGAGTGCCCTGAAAGGGCTTAATTATATAGCGTAGGGCAACGCCCTACGTAAAAACGACAATCTGAATTTGCGCCCTGAAAGGGCATAATTGTATACAGTTCCGCCCTTTCAGGGCTTGTGGCTGGTGTGTTTTTTTCGTAGGGCGTTGCCCTACGCTATATAATTAAGCC
>NZ_QTLK01000031.1:0-57273 GCF_003602705.1 Bacteroides sp. AM16-13 | reverse complement strand
TTTTTTCGTAGGGCGTTGCCCTACGCTATATAATTAAGCCCTTTCAGGGCACCCCAATAAATATATAATTGTAAGGCTTTCAGCCTAACTGCAAAATTCCCATTTAAATAAATATTGATAATGCTAAATATGGATTCTGAAATAGTAAAATCTCCTAAGGCTTCTGCTTTCACATTGATTGTGGCTTTTGTCTGTGTGGCATTAGTTGGGCTGGCACTCATTCCATTGCTGCCTGTCAAACTGAATCCGTCGCGGACCTTACCCGGTTTCACGGTGAGATTCAGTATGCCCGGTACTTCAGCACGTGTGGTGGAAATGACGGCTACCAGTAAGTTGGAGGCAATGCTTGCCCGTGTGAAGGGAATTCGAGGGATTTCTTCCACTTCAGGAAATGGATGGGGAAGTGTCAGTGTGAATTTGGATAAACATGTGGATGCAGCGGTTGCCCGCTTTGAAGCTTCTACTATTATTCGTCAGACGTGGCCGGAATTACCGGATGGGGTGAGCTATCCGTATATTCAGATGCACAGTCCGGGGCAGAGTAACCAGGGGCCTTTTATGGCATTTACGATCAATGCACCCGCTACTCCTTTCTTAATTCAGCAGTATGCGGAAGAACATATAAAAACGCGTCTTGCACAGATTCCGGGAATTTATAAAATCAATCTTAGTGGAGCTACTCCGATGGAATGGCGATTGGAGTATGATTCGGAACAATTGCGTGCGCTTGGAATAAGTACGGATGATATTCGCCAGGCTGTCCGGTTACATTATCAAAAGGAATTTTTGGGTACTTATGATGTGGAACAGGGTGCTTCGGGCAGACAGTGGATACGTTTGGCATTGGTTCCCGAACAGGAGGGCAAAGAGTTTAATGCGGAGCGGATAAAGGTAAAAATGAGAGATGGTAAAATCATAGGTTTGAATGAGCTGGTGAAGGTTTCCCGTATGGAGGAGCAGCCACAAAATTATTATCGAATTAATGGGCTGAATTCAATTTACCTGTCGATTGTTGCAGAGGAAACTGCAAATCAATTGGCATTGAGTGAAAAAGTAAAAGCGTTTATGGATGATAACCAGCTATTGCTTCCGGCAGGATATGAGATTCACACCAGTTACGATGCAACGGAATTTATTCAGGAAGAACTGGGGAAAATTTATTTGCGTACGGGAATGACTGTAGCGATTTTGCTCCTGTTTGTATTGTTGATCACCTTTAGTCTCAAATATCTTTTTTTGATTGTAATCAGTCTGACTGTTAATATGGCAATAGCTGTCATTCTTTATTATGCGTTCGGATTGGAAATGCAATTGTATTCTTTGGCGGGTATTACGGTTTCATTAAATTTGGTGATAGATAATACAATTGTAATGAGCGATCATTATTTGCGGCGTAGAGACCGGAAAGCATTTATGTCTATTCTTGCAGCCACGTTGACCACGATGGGAGCTTTGGTTATCATCTTTTTTCTGGATGAGAAGATACGTCTTAATTTGCAGGATTTTGCTGCGGTAGTGATTATAAATCTGGGAGTATCACTATTGGTCGCTTTATTCTTTGTTCCTTCTCTAATTGATAAAATAGGATTGAAACGAAGAAAGAAATCTTCTCTTTCAATAGTTCGATGGAAGATTGGGGAGGTGCGTTTCTTTGTGTGGATACGCTCAAGAATACGTCGGCTTCCAGTTTATTTCAGTCGTTGTTACAGGTGGCTGATACAAATACTTTGTCGTTGGAGGGTGGCGGTATGTATTTTGTTATTGTTGGCATTCGGACTACCAGTATTTTTATTGCCGGAAAAGATGAAAGGTGATGATAGATGGGCGAAAACTTATAATCAAACGTTGGGTACCACCACTTATAAGGAAAAGGTGAAACCAATAGTGGATAAAGCGTTGGGAGGTACTCTAAGGTTATTTGTGCAAAAGGTATATGAGGGGAGTTACTTTTCACGTAATGAAGAAGTAGTGCTTCATGCCAATGCTAATTTGCCGAATGGGAGTACACTTGAGCAAATGAATACACTGATTAAGAGGATGGAAGCTTATTTGAGCGAATTTAAAGAGATTAAACAGTTCCAGACATCTGTAGAAAGTGCCCGAAGAGCATCTATTCATATCTATTTTGCGAAAGAACACCAAAAAAGCGGTTTTCCTTATACGTTGAAAGCGAATATGATTAGTAAGGCACTTCAACTGGGAGGTGGAAATTGGAGTATATATGGTTTGCAGGATCAGGGGTTCAGTAATGATGTACGTGAGAATGCGGGTTCTTTCCGAGTAAAAATGTATGGATATAATTATGATGAACTATATGATTGGGTAGAGAAATTAAAAGCAAAATTATTGTCTCACCGCCGGATTCGGGAAGTGACGATCAGCTCTGATTTCTCTTGGTGGAAAGATGATTATATGGAATTCTACTTTAATCTGAATAAACAGCGGATGGCAGAGGAGGGGATTGGAGCTGGAAGGTTATTTTCTGCTATCCACCCGATATATGGGCGAAATATGGAAATAGGTTCGGTGATGGCAGAAGAGGGTACGGAAAAAATTAAACTTTCTTCGCGTCAGTCGGAAGATAGGGACGTGTGGGCGATGCAATTTTATCCTTTTCACATAGGAGAGAGGGAATATAAACTTTCAGAATTGGCAACTGTGGAAAAAGGACAAATGCCACAGGAAGTGGCCAAGGAGAATCAACAGTATCGGTTGTGTTTGCAATATGAGTATATCGGTTCTTCGGAACAGGGAAATAAACTCTTGAAAAAAGATCTGGAAGAGTTTAATGAGATTCTTCCGATGGGATATACTGCCAAATCGGAAGATAATAACTGGTCGTGGGGAGGAAAGGATAATAAACAATATCGTCTGCTTTTGATTGTGATTGCTATTATTTTCTTTATTACGAGTATCCTGTTCAATTCTTTGAAACAGCCGCTGGCCATTCTCTTTGTGATCCCAGTATCTTATATCGGTGTGTTTCTGACATTCTATTGGTTCAAACTGAATTTTGACCAGGGAGGATTTGCTTCTTTTGTTTTGCTTTGTGGTATTACGGTTAATGCGAGCATTTATATCTTGAATGAATATAATTCCGTTCGTAAACGTTTCCCGCGTCTATCACCGCTTCGGGCTTATGTGAAAGCTTGGAACACTAAAGTGATTCCTATTTTCCTAACAGTGACTTCTACCATTCTGGGATTCGTTCCTTTTATGGTAGGCATGGAAAAAGAAGGCTTCTGGTTTCCATTGGCGGCAGGTACTATCGGGGGATTGATAATGTCTGTAATCGGAGTGTTTATTTTCCTGCCAGTGTTTACATTGAAAAAGAAGTGTTTGGTGAAACCTAAAGCTATGCTTTAGCAACTGTAAAGCGTAGCTTTATCCTATCTAAAGCTACGCTTTATAAATCTTACCAATTGTTCCCTGCATTACTGTTACCGATAAGCATCTCCACACGTTGTTTATACAGATTTGCTCCTTCAGCGATATTCTTGCCGGCGTCTGCCGTTCCCATCCCATAAACAACAATAGGGGTTTGCCATGACATTCCCGAATGAATGGCATTTACCTGATAAGGACGTAATAATTCGTCCGTAGTGAAACGGTTTCTGCCTCCACTGCGATAAGCTTCGTATTCGGATCCCGTGGTCGTTACTACTGTCAGCGGTTTGCCGGCGACAGCCGGAGTCTTGGATAGAAAAGTAAAGACTTCATCCTGCCATTTCTTTAGTAATGACGGTGCAGACATCCAATAGAAAGGAAATTGATAGATGACAGCCGAAGCATCGGAAATGATTTTACTCCATTCATCTATATTGAAAACGATTTCCTGCGACAGTTCGTAAAGATTGAAAACCGCCACTCCTTCCATGTCACTGACAGCATCAACTAATGCTTTGTTTGCTTGTGATTCTTTGATGTTAGGATGTGCCAGTAGAATCACTACTTTTCTTAAATCTTTATTCATTTTAATCGGGTATTTAGGATGATACAATACTTACTATAATATATAAGGTGTAAAAATAAGAAAAAGTTCGCGAAAACCAATATCTTAATTAAAAATAAAACAATCCCTCTTTGCTTTTGAATTTGTATTTTTGCATCCACGTTCGTAAGGCGTCAGTTTAGATAATAATTTTATATATGATAGATTTTAATCAGTTTCCTTCTCCTTGTTATATCATGGAAGAAGAACTTTTAAGAAAGAACCTGTGTTTGATAAAAAACGTAGCCGACAGGGCGGGAGTGGAGATTATTCTTGCTTTCAAGTCGTTTGCCATGTGGCGTTCTTTCCCTATATTCCGTGAATATATAGACCATTCTACGGCAAGTTCGGTGTATGAAGCCCGTTTGGCACTGGAAGAATTCGGCAGTAAGGCACATACATATTCTCCAGCTTATACGGAACAGGATTTTCCTGAAATAATGCGTTGCAGCAGTCATATCACTTTCAACTCGATGCAGCAGTTCGAGCGTTTTTATCCGATGGTGGTGGCAGAAGGAAGTGGTATTTCTTGTGGTATTCGTGTAAATCCCGAATACTCGGAAGTGGAAACAGAACTTTATAATCCATGTGCACCCGGTACACGTTTTGGGATAACAGCCGATTTGTTGCCCGATGTATTACCGCAAGGCATTGAAGGTTTTCATTGTCATTGTCATTGTGAATCTTCTTCGTATGAGTTGGAACGTACATTGGAACATCTCGAAGCTAAATTTTCCCGTTGGTTTCCACAGATAAAGTGGTTGAATCTCGGTGGCGGACATCTGATGACCCGTAAAGACTATGATACCGAACATTTGATAACACTATTGCAAGGATTAAAAGCACGCCATCCTCATCTGCGAATTATCCTGGAACCCGGTTCGGCTTTTACATGGCAGACGGGAGTGCTGACTTCCGAAGTAGTGGATATTGTGGAAAGTCGTGGAATCAAGACGGCTATTTTGAATGTCAGTTTCACTTGCCACATGCCCGATTGTTTGGAAATGCCCTATCAGCCTGCCGTGCGTGGTGCCGAAATGGGAAACGAAGGAAAATATATTTATCGTCTCGGAGGAAATTCCTGTTTGAGTGGTGACTATATGGGATTGTGGAGTTTCGATCATCCTTTGCAAATCGGAGAACGTATTGTGTTCGAAGATATGATTCATTATACGATGGTCAAGACAAATATGTTTAACGGAATTCACCATCCTGCCATTGCTATCTGGACCAAAGAGGGGAAAGCTGAAATATACAAGCAATTTTCTTATGAAGATTATCGTGGCCGAATGAGTTGATAATCAAAATGATTGTTTTGCGGTCGATGCAAAGTGAACAGATTTCTGTGAAAAAAGTAGGCAGAATGTTTGCAGGTTTACGGAAAATCCCTACCTTTGCAACCGCAAACGAAAAAATGCGGAAATAGCTCAGTTGGTAGAGCATAACCTTGCCAAGGTTAGGGTCGCGAGTTCGAGTCTCGTTTTCCGCTCATGTTTCTTTGAAATGTTGGAACAATAATCTTTGCCCAGGTGGCGGAATTGGTAGACGCGCACGTTTCAGGTGCGTGTGTCGAGAGGCATGCAGGTTCGAGTCCTGTTCTGGGCACAAAGGTTAAACTTTAAAATTATGGAGAGGTGGCGGAATTGGTAGACGCGCTACTTTGAGGGGGTAGTGACAGTTATGTCGTGGGAGTTCGAGTCTCCTTCTCTTCACAGTTTATGAAAGTGATTTGCGGAAATAGCTCAGTTGGTAGAGCATAACCTTGCCAAGGTTAGGGTCGCGAGTTCGAGTCTCGTTTTCCGCTCTTGTTTCTTTGAAATAATGGAACTAAGTTTTGCCCAGGTGGCGGAATTGGTAGACGCGCACGTTTCAGGTGCGTGTGTCGAGAGGCATGCAGGTTCGAGTCCTGTTCTGGGCACCCATCCTTCAGAATTCTGAATGACGAAATTTAGTTTGCGGAAATAGCTCAGTTGGTAGAGCATAACCTTGCCAAGGTTAGGGTCGCGAGTTCGAGTCTCGTTTTCCGCTCCATATAGACATAAGGTTGTCAGTCGATAAGATTGGCAACCTTTTTTTATTTATGATTGATGAATTCTGATTTATATATGGTTGGATAATCGTTTAAAATTGGACTTTATTAGAAGTTTATCGGACGATTTTATCGATAGATTGAATAGAAAAACGTAATTTTGCAAACGAAAAAATCAATGTACTCCCCCCAAAAAAGAGCGTCATTGATTCACACAGACCTTTAATTAATTTAACTATTTGTGATATGTTAACACAGATCATTAATGCACGCATCCTGACGCCTCAAGGTTGGCTGAAGGATGGGTCAGTTCTTATTCGCGATAACAAAATTCTGGAAGTAACCAATTGTGACCTTGCCATTATCGGAGCCAAACTGATTGATGCCAAAGGAATGTATATTGTTCCGGGCGGTGTAGAAATCCATGTTCACGGTGGCGGTGGAAGAGACTTTATGGAAGGTACCGAAGAGGCTTTCCGGACAGCAATCAAGGCTCACATGCAGCATGGTACCACCAGTATTTTTCCTACCCTTTCTTCTTCTACCATTCCGATGATCCGTGCAGCTGCGGCAACTACTGAAAAAATGATGGCGGAGCCCAATAGCCCTGTACTCGGACTCCATCTGGAAGGACATTATTTCAATATGGACATGGCAGGCGGACAGATTCCGGAAAATATCAAAGATCCCGATCCCGAAGAATATATTCCGTTATTGGAAGAAACACGCTGTATCAAACGTTGGGATGCCGCACCGGAACTTCCCGGAGCCATGCAATTCGGTAAATATATCACGGCAAAAGGTGTTCTGGCTTCGGTAGGACATACCCAGGCAGAATTTGAGGATATACAGACGGCTTATGAGGCGGGATATACGCATGCCACTCATTTTTATAACGCGATGCCCGGTTTCCATAAACGGAAAGAGTACAAGTATGAAGGTACAGTAGAAAGTATTTATCTGATTGATGATATGACAGTGGAAGTGGTGGCTGATGGTATTCATGTACCTCCGACGATCTTGCGTCTTGTCTATAAGATAAAAGGAGTGGAACGCACTTGCCTGATAACGGATGCGTTGGCTTGTGCCGCCAGTGATAGCCAGGTTGCCTTTGACCCGCGTGTGATTATTGAGGATGGAGTCTGTAAGTTGGCAGACCATTCAGCCTTGGCCGGGAGTGTTGCAACGATGGATCGTTTGATTCGTACCATGGTGCAAAAGGCGGAAATTCCTTTGGAAGATGCCATAAGAATGGCTTCCGAAACTCCTGCCCGGATTATGGGAGTGCTCGACCGTAAAGGAACGCTGGAGCGTGGCAAGGATGCTGATATAATTGCCTTGGACAGAGACCTGAATGTGAGAGCTGTATGGGCAATGGGAGAACTGGTGGAAGGCACCAACAAACTGTTTTAAATCTAATAAATAACAAAGACTATGTTGACTCAAATAATAAACGGAAGAATACTTACCCCGCAAGGCTGGTTGAAAGATGGTTCCGTATTGATTTGTGATGGAAAAATATTAGAGGTAACTAATAGTGATTTAGCGGTTATCGGTGCAACGGTTATTGATGCCAGAGGGATGACGATAGTGCCCGGATTCGTAAGTATGCATGCACATGGAGGTGGTGGGCATGATTATACGGAAGCAACGGAAGAGGCTTTCCGCACCGCAACCAATGCACATCTGAAACATGGTGCTACCGGTATATTTCCTACTTTGTCCTCTACTTCATTCGAAAGAATCTACCAGGCAGTCGATGTATGTGAGCACTTGATGAAAGAGAAGGATTCTCCGATTCTTGGTCTGCATATCGAAGGCCCATATCTGAATCCGAAGATGGCGGGTACGCAGTATGACGGTTTTCTGAAAACTCCGGATGAAAATGAATATATTCCTTTGTTGGAGCGTACGTCTTGTATCAGACGTTGGGATATTAGTCCCGAACTGCCCGGTGCACATGATTTTGCAAAGTATACCCGTTCGAAAGGAATTATGACTGCTGTTACACATACCGAAGCCGAATATGATGAAATTAAAGCTGCATTTGCAGTAGGATTTTCTCATGCTGCTCATTTCTATAATGCGATGCCGGGTTTCCATAAACGTCGTGAATATAAATATGAGGGTACAGTGGAAAGTGTGTATCTGACGGATGGAATGACTGTGGAAGTGATTGCGGACGGTATTCACTTGCCTGCCACTATCCTGAAACTGGTTTATAAGTTGAAAGGCGTGGAGAATACCTGCCTTGTTACCGATGCTTTGGCATATGCCGCTTATGAAGGGAATGAACCGATTGATCCTCGCTATATCATAGAGGATGGCGTATGCAAGATGGCGGATCATTCTGCGTTGGCCGGTAGTTTGGCTACAATGGATGTGTTGGTTCGCACTATGGTAAAGAAAGCGAATATTCCTTTGGAAGATGCCGTGCGTATGGCTTCTGAAACTCCTGCCCGTTTAATTGGAGTGAGTGATCGTAAAGGGGCGTTAGCAAAGGGTAAGGATGCCGATATTGTGATTCTTGACAAAGAACTGAATGTACGTTGCGTATGGTCAATGGGAAAGATCGTTCCGGGAACTGATAATCTGTTGCATAAATAACCATTGAAAGGGAAGATGCCGTCCGGAGACTTCCTAAAAGAAAAATGCCCTTTACTAAGAACTAAACTGAATCCCAAAAGTTGGATACAAAATTTTAGGAGTTCAGTTTAGTTCTAGTAAGGGGCATTTTATAAGATCAAGGCTTTTCAGCCTCTTATTATAACAGCAAATGTTCTGTATTATATCAAAAGCTCGGTAGTCTATCGTCATAAGGAACTTTCCGGACTTTCGATGTTTTTCTATTCTGAAAGTAAACTGGTTTCTATTAATTCTTTCAATTGGGCTTTATTCATAGTGCCTAATTTCATTGTCGGTTTGCCGTTCAACGGGCAAAGTAACAGATTGGGAATGGTACGAATCTTAAATGCGCTTTCCAGTTCCGGTTCCTGATCGACGTCCACTTTATAAATATCTAATTTACCTTCGTATTCTTTTGCCAATTGGTCTAATATAGGCGATAATGCTTTGCAATAGACACACCAGGGTGCATGAAAATCGACCAGACAAGGTTTATTCCCTTTGAAGTTCCAACTGTCAGGATAAGACTGATAATCTGCTACTTTCTCTACAAAACTATCTTTGGTTAAATTTATTATTTTCATATATCCTACTATTTTTTAATGATTCGTTTTATTTTCTCTCCTGCAAAGATAGGGGAGTTGGAATGAAAGAAGGCTGGCCATTTTTCCTGTTGTGTTTACAATTCTTCCTTTATGGCTCTTTTCTAATCAAATTCTAATCTGATATGAGAGGCTTATAATCGTTTTTTTCCGTTTCTCCGGTTGCAGAATTGTAATTTTGCCGCGACAACTACGATAAGGTAATAAAGATAAATATAGTAATGAACAGAGTATTTCTAATTTCTTTTTTTCTTCTGCTGACAGGAGGAATATGTGCACAACAGGCTACCACAGGAACATTAACGCTGAAAGAGGCGGAACAACGTTTCCTGGAACGTAACTTATCGCTGATAGCCGAACGGTATAACATCGATATGGCACAGGCACAAGTGCTGCAAGCCAGGTTATTTGAGAATCCGGTCATCTCGCTGGAACAGAATGTCTATAACCGCTTGAACGGAAAATATTTTGATTTTGGTAAGGAGGGTGAAACGGTTGTGGAGGTTGAACAGGTCATTCGCCTTGCCGGACAGCGAAATAAGCAGATAAAGCTGGAAAAAATCAATAAGGAAATAGCGGAATATCAGTTTGAAGAGGTGATGAGAACACTCCGTCAGGAGTTGAATGAGAAGTTTGTGCAAATCTATTTTCTTTCGAAATCTATATCCATCTACGAGAAAGAAGTGAACTCTCTGCAAGAACTGCTTGCCGGAATGAAGCTGCAACAGGAGAAAGGGAATATCTCATTGATGGAAATGTCTCGTTTGGAATCGATGTTATTTTCTTTGAAGAAAGAGAAGAACGAACGGGAAAATGAGTTGCTGACTCTTAGAGGAGAACTGAATGTCTTGTTAAATCTTCCGGGAGATACTGCGGTTAAGTTATCACTGGACGAAGAGGTGTTGAAGCAATTGGATTTGTCTCAATTATCGTTTGCTGATTTGAAAGCGATGGTGAATGAACGTCCCGACTTGAAGATTGCCAGGAGTACGGTAAGCGCTTCTCGTGCCAATCTGAAATTGCAGAAATCAATGGCATTTCCGGAGTTCTCGGTGAAAGGGAACTATGACCGTGCCGGAAACTTTATCAATAACTATTTTGCGGTGGGAGTGAGTTTGTCAGTACCTATTTTCAATCGCAATCAGGGAAATATAAAGGCAGCCCGTTTTAGTATTCAACAGGCGGGAGCGGAACAGGAAAATGCTGCTAATCGTGCAGATATGGAACTTTATACCGCTTATGCTTCACTGGAAAAAGCAGTTCAGCTTTACCAATCTACCAATATGGATTTGGAACGTAACTTTGAGAAACTGATAACAGGAGTGAATGAAAACTTTACCAAGCGAAATATCAGCTTGCTGGAGTTTATCGATTACTATGACAGTTATAAGGAAACCTGTATTCAGTTGCATGAAATAAAGAAAGATGTTTTCCTCGCGATGGAAAACCTGAATACAACTATCGGGCAAAATATATTAAACTACTAATATTCATAAATTATCAAAGACTATGAACTGGAATAAATTCCTTCCTTGCATATTGCTTACTACCGTATTGGGAGCATGCTCCGGTAAAGGAGAACAACCGAATGTTGAACCGGCTGCCTTATGCCTGACAGATAGCTTGTTGAGAATTGTATCTGTCGATACGGTTCACGTTCAAGAAGTGATTGATGAACTGACATTGAACGGACGGGTCACTTTTAATGAAAATCAGGTAGCACATGTATATCCGATGTTTGGAGGTACGGTGACGGAACTGAAAGCAGAAATAGGAGATTATGTTCGTAAAGGAGATGTACTGGCAGTCATCCGCAGTGGAGAAGTGGCAGACTATGAGAAACAATTGAAAGAAGCGGAACAACAACTGTTGCTCGCCCGTAGAAATATGGATGCTACGCAGGATATGTATAACTCCGGCATGGCTTCGGATAAAGATGTGCTTCAGGCAAAGCAGGAGTTGACGAGTGCCGAAGCTGAAGAAAGAAGGATAAAGGAAGTCTTTTCCATTTATAATTTCTCCGGAAATGCTTATTATCAGTTGAAATCTCCCGTTTCGGGTTTTATTGTAGAGAAACAAATCAGCAGGGATATGCAGTTGCGTCCGGATCAGAGTGAAGAGTTGTTCACGATTTCGGGGTTGTCGGACGTCTGGGTGATGGCAGATGTGTATGAAAGCGATATCAGTAAGATTTCTGAAGGTGCTTCTGTACGTATTTCTACTTTGGCCTATCCGGATAAGATGTTTGCCGGCACTATCGATAAGGTATATCATTTGCTGAATAGCGAAAGTAAAACAATGAATGTCCGTATCAAATTAAAGAATGAAGAGTATCTGTTGAAGCCGGGGATGTTTACGAATGTAAGTGTGAAGTGCAAGGCAGACGAAACTTCTATGCCTCGTATCGATTCTCATGCGTTGGTGTTTGAAGGAGGAAAAAATTATGTTGTAGTAGTAGAGCCGGATCAGCGTTTGCAGGTGAAAGAGGTAGATGTATACAAACAGTTGAGCAAGGAGTGTTATATCCGTTCCGGGCTTTCCGAGGGGGACAGGGTGCTGAATAATAATGTATTGTTGGTATATAATGCGTTGAATGCAGATTAAAAACAGAAAATAGTATGCACAAATTCATAGATAATATAGTGGCTTTCTCGCTGAAGAATAAGTTTTTTATTTTCTTCTGTACAGCGATTGCCGTTATAGCCGGAGCTGTTTCTTTTAAACATACTCCGATAGATGCTTTCCCGGATGTGACGAATACGAAAGTGACGATTATCACGCAATGGCCGGGACGTAGTGCGGAAGAGGTAGAGAAGTTTATCACCATTCCTGTTGAGATTGCCATGAATCCTGTTCAGAAGAAAACGGATATTCGTTCTACCACTCTTTTCGGACTTTCTGTAATCAATGTGATGTTCGAAGACCGTGTGGATGATTTCACCGCCCGTCAACAGGTATATAATTTATTGAATGACGCCGATCTTCCTGACGGGGTTACTCCGGAGGTGCAACCGTTATATGGCCCGACGGGAGAAATATTCCGTTATACACTCCGTAGTGACAAACGTAGTGTGCGGGAGCTGAAAACAATCCAGGATTGGGTGATCGAGCGTAATCTCCGTTCGGTATCCGGCGTAGCGGATATTGTGAGCTTCGGTGGAGAGGTGAAAACATTTGAGGTAAGCGTGAATCCTCACCAGTTGATTAACTATGGAATTACTTCTTTGGAGCTTTATGACGCGATAGCCAAGAGTAACATCAATGTAGGAGGAGATGTCATCACCAAGAGTTCGCAAGCTTATGTTGTTCGTGGAATTGGTCTGATTAACGACTTGGAAGAATTGAGAAACATCGTAGTGAAAAACATCAACGGCACTCCGATTTTGGTGAAGAATCTTGCTGATGTACACGAATCCTGTTTGCCCCGTCTCGGCCAGGTAGGACGAATGGATGAAGATGATGTGGTACAAGGCATTGTAGTCATGCGGAAAGGGGAGAATCCGGGCGAGGTGATTGCAAACCTGAAAGATAAAATAGAAGACTTGAATCAGAATATACTTCCCAAAGATGTGAAAATTGTTTCATTCTATGACCGGGAGGATTTGGTGAATCTGGCGGTAAAGACGGTGACACATAATCTGAACGAAGGGATTTTATTGGTTACGTTTATTGTATTGATTTTTATGGCAGATTGGCGGACTACCGTGATTGTTGCTGTCGTTATCCCATTAGCCCTTCTATTCGCTTTTATCTGTCTACGGGTGATGGGAATGTCCGCCAATCTGCTTTCTATGGGAGCCATTGACTTCGGTATCATTATTGATGGGGCAGTGGTGATGGTGGAAGGAGTGTTTGTGGCTTTGGACAAGAAGGCAAGGCAAGTAGGAATGCCGGCATTTAATGTCATGTCCAAAATGGGATTGATCCGTAACACCGCAAAAGACAAGGCGAAAGCAGTTTTCTTCTCCAAATTGATTATCATAACCGCGTTGATTCCTATCTTCTCTTTCCAGAAGGTAGAAGGAAAGATGTTCTCTCCCTTGGCCTATACGCTGGGTTTTGCACTGTTAGGAGCTTTGATCTTTACGCTGACACTGGTGCCGGTAATGTCGTCTATGCTGCTGAAAAAGAATGTGCGTGAGAAGAATAATCGTTTTGTCCGTTTTATCAATGCGAAGTGTACGGCTCTTTTTGATTTATTCTATGTGCACAGGAAACTGACTATCGGACTGGCAACGGTCATAGCAGGTGTCGGATTATGGCTTTTCTCTTTCTTGGGTACGGAGTTTCTTCCACAGTTGAATGAGGGCTCTATCTATATTCGTGCCACCTTGCCGCAAAGCATTTCGCTGGATGAATCGGTGACGCTTGCCAATAAAATGAGAAGGAAGCTATTAACGTTTTCGGAAGTACGTCAAGTCCTGTCACAGACCGGCCGACCGAATGACGGAACAGATGCTACCGGATTCTATAATATCGAGTTTCACGTTGATATATACCCTGAAAAGGAATGGGAGAGTAAATTGACAAAAATGGAACTGATCGATAAAATGCAGGAGGATTTATCCATTTACCCCGGCATTGACTTCAATTTCTCACAGCCGATTACCGATAATGTGGAGGAAGCCGCTTCCGGTGTGAAAGGATCTATTGCGGTGAAGGTGTTTGGTAAAGACTTGTATGAGTCGGAGAAATATGCGGTGCAGATTGAGAAAATCCTGGGTACGGTTCAAGGGATTGAAGACTTGGGTGTGATTCGGAATATCGGTCAGCCGGAACTTCGTATAGAGCTGAATGAAGGTCAGTTGGCGCGTTATGGTGTTGCTAAGGAAGATGTGCAATCGATTATCGAGATGGCTATTGGTGGAAAATCGGCTTCATTGTTGTATGAGGACGAACGGAAATTCAATATCATGGTAAGGTATAGCGAACAATTCCGCCAGAATGAAGAGGAAATAGGTAAAATACTGGTTCCGGCAATGGATGGCACAATGGTGCCTATCAAGGAACTGGCAGATATAACGACCATTACGGGACCATTACTTATTTTCCGTGATAATCATGCACGCTTCTGTGCAGTGAAGTTCTCGGTGAGAGGCCGTGACATGGGTACGGCAGTTGCCGAGGCACAGAAAAAAGTGAATGCATCCGTACATCTTCCGGCAGGATATTCGCTGAAATGGACTGGTGATTTCGAGAACCAGCAACGTGCCACGAAACGCTTGGCACAAGTGGTTCCCATCAGTATTGCTATCATCTTTATCATCCTGTTTATTCTGTTCTCTAATGCGCGGGATGCCGGACTGGTATTGCTGAATGTGCCATTTGCCGCTGTGGGGGGTATTGTAGCCCTTCTGATAACACGCTTCAACTTCTCCATTTCTGCAGGTATCGGTTTCATTGCCTTGTTCGGTATTTGTATTCAGAACGGTGTGATTATGATTTCCGACATCAAGGCGAATCTGAAACTGGGTTCTCCTTTGGAGGAGGCCACGAAAGAAGGAGTACGCTCACGTATCCGCCCTGTGATTATGACAGCGGCAATGGCGGCTATCGGTTTGTTGCCTGCTGCCATGAGTCATGGAATTGGTTCGGAATCACAGCGTCCGTTGGCAATTGTTATTATCGGCGGATTGATAGGAGCGACTTTCTTTGCCTTGTTTGTCTTTCCTCTCATCGTAGAAGTGGTATATGAACGAATGTTATATGATAAAAACGGAAAGTTATTGCAAAGACGTATTTAGTTCATTTCTATTCTGTGGAAAAAACGTTCATAGATTAAATTTGTAGTTTTCAGTAGGTAGAGTGAGAAAGGGATAAAAGAAGGGTGATTAAAAAATCACCCGTACTTTTGTCCCTTTTTCTATTTCTGAAGATATATCCAGCTTTCCATGATAAGCAGAAATGATTTTCAAAGTCAGACTAAGCCCGATACCTTGTCCGGCATAATCCCGAGTGTTGCTACCTCGATAGAAAGACTGGAAGATATGCTCTATTTCTTCTTGCGGAATACCGATTCCCTGATCTTCCACCTCAAGAATGACTTGTTGTTGCTCTCGATAGAGAGCCACATTTACTTCCTTATCGGAGTATTTACAAGCATTATCAATTATATTTTTCAATGCTATCTTTAACAGATAAGGATTAGCCTTAACAACAGCTTGTTGTTCTGTTGCTTCCAAGTGGAGACGGATTCTTTCATTAGAACCGGTCAACTCTTTCAATATATCAGATAGAATGATCTCTTCCACATTATTTTTCAGGAGTTCTTCTTTCTGCCGCGAAAGAAAAAGAAGGTGGCGGATCAGGCTGGACAACCGTTTGCTCTCCGAAGAAATTCGTTGCAGGGATTCAATGTATTCTCCGGTACTTCTTTCTTTGAGCAGGCTGATTTCACATTCTCCCTGAATAGCAGTAATCGGATTGTTCAACTCGTGCGAAGCATGGCTTACAAAGGATTTCTCTGCCTTGAAAGCACTATCCAGACGATCGAGCATACTATTTAGTGTTTTTATCATGTCCTCCAGCTCGTCATTATTTCCGGTAGTCTTTAACCTACGATTCAGACTGTTGGCCCGTATTCTTTTCAACTCCTTTAATATGTGTTGCAGCGGAACCAAAATACGACCGGAATATATTTTCCCGATGAAAAAGATCAGGATGGAACTGGCTAAAACGAGGAAAATGGAAAGTAACAACAGATGTTCCTTGATTTCTGTTCCGTAGGCATTCCGGGACATGACAAGTACGATGAAATTCCCTTCATTATCCGGATAATAAAGGGCGGCTCCCAACTGATCCTTATATTTAAAAGAAAAAGGAATACTGTCTTTCCCTGCCAGTAGAAGTGTTTGCTGGTGTTGCGTGAGGTACTTATTTAACGTATCATGCACTTCAGAAAGACTATCCATGTTGAGAAGAATCTCATGAGCTTCGGGCAGAAGCTCATCATATTTGCGTTGGATAATCTGGTAACTCTGTTCGTCCACTTCATCCTTTTCCCAGTGCTTCTGTGCAGTCAGGTAGGCTTTCTCACGCAGGTAGGAAGCATAGAGTTTATTGATATACTGTGTACTGAAAATATAAAATACAGCAATGATAATGACAGTGGTCAACACACTGATTAACGTATAGAAAAGAGCTATTTTGGAACCTATTTTCATAGCCGGGATAGTTGGTGAGTTTAAGTATTCATGATATATCCTAATCCTACGACTGTGTGAATCAGCTTTTTATCAAAGTCACGGTCTATCTTTACCCGGAGATAGTTTACATAAACATCTACGATATTGGTATTGGTATCAAAGTTCTTGTCCCACACATCTTTGAGCAGGGTGATGCGTGAGAGCGCAACCCTTTGGTGAGTCATGAAATATTCGAGCAGACGATATTCTTTGACGGTGAGATCAATATCTATATTGCCTCTTTTAGCTCTTCGGGTATTGCAATCCAATATCAGATTATCACAAGTCAGCAGATTGGAGGTTACTTCTTTATTGCGTCTTAACAAGGCCTTGATGCGTGCTTCCAGTTCTTGGAAACTGAATGGCTTGACGAGATAATCATCTGCTCCCGCATCCAGTCCTTTAACGATATCTTCTGTTGTACCCAAGGCTGTCAGCATGATAACAGGAGACTGGTACCCGAACGTCTGCCGATAAAGCCGGCAAAGTTCCAAACCGTTTATTTTCGGCATGATAATGTCCAGTATCAAAAGGTCGAAAGGTTCGTCCTGAAGGATTTTCCAACCAGCGTTTCCGTCATGACAGACGGTTACCGTATGTCCGAACTCTTTTAACCCCCGTTCAATGAAAGAGGCGATGTTTATTTCATCTTCAACTAATAATATCTTTGCCATCATTCAGATTGTTTATGCGCAAAGATACTTTTTTCCTGGCATCTGAAGAAAGAAATTCGCCCTACATTTAAGTGTTTCTCCTTTTTGAGTTGTACTGTTTTTCTGAAATTGCAAGGATACTTATCGCGCTATCCGGGATAATTATCCCTTTGCTTCCTGATACATAAAGCGTTTGATTGACTTTTTCGCAGTCTTTTCAAATTCCTCGAAATGGATCTTTATCTTGCTTATTTGAGAATAGTTAGGAAGCTGTTGATTCAACTCGATACGGTTTTGTTCCATCACTTTCTGAATGTCCGTCTGCTGCAATCCATGAGCGAAAGCGTCATCGAAATCCGGATAAATCATTGCTACCAGCTTTTCATGCTGTAAGACAATCAGTGATTCTGCAACATACGGCATATTATTCAGCTTGCTTTCAATTTCTTCCGGATAGATGTTCTGTCCGCTAGAGGTGAGAAGCAGGTTTTTGCTACGTCCGCGAACTGTTACGTAACCTTCTTCATCCAACGTGCCGAGGTCACCGGTATGCAGCCAGCCGTTAGCATCGATAATTTGCGCGGTAGCTTCCGGATTTTTGTAATAGCCCAGCATCATGTTCATTCCTCTGCATACGATTTCTCCGGCATGCGTTTTCGGGTCCGGCGAGTCAATACGGACTTCCATCCGGCTGGTTGCCTTTCCGCAAGAAGCAAGTTTCAGCGTTTCCCAACGACTGGAGCAAATGATAGGACCACATTCAGTCATACCGTAAGCGATTGTATAGGGGAATCCTATCTTTTTAAGGAAGGCCTCAACTTCAGCATTGAAAGGAGCGCCTCCGATAATAATCTCGTCAAAGTTTCCACCGAAGATTTCCATGGCGGCCTGCCGTGCCAGCGATTTGATTTTATCATTCACGATAGGCACTTTAAGCAATAACTTACCGATTGTGCTGTCTACTTTAGGAAGAATATCTTTCTTAATAATCTTTTCCACAATCAATGGCACACAAGAGATCACTCTTGGCTTGATTTCAGAGAAAGATTGAGAAATGATTTTCGGAGACGGCATGCGCGTCAGGAAATAGATGTGTGCACCTGCAGAAAATCCGTAAAGGAAATCATATACCATACCGAACACATGCCCCATAGGCAACATGGAAACGATATGATCGCCCGGTTTAACAGGAAGCATCTCGAAGCAGTAAGCCACATTCGACCAAAGACTGCGATAGGGGAGCATCACTCCTTTAGAGTAACCTGTGGTGCCGGAAGTATAATTGATAATAGCCAGTTCTTCAGGATGATCCTTCCGGTAGCAAATATGTTCCGGGCGGAAGTTCTTGGGATATTGTCGACCATATATTGCATTCCGGTGTTCAAAAGCATAAGTGAGTTTCTCGTTGCGTGATACTAATGGTGAGAAATCTGTTAGTAAAGCAATACCCTCTAATAAAGGCATGGCGTCCTCATTCAAATTTTCCCAGGCTTGGTCACCGACAAAAAGTAATTTGGCTTCGGAATGGTTGACGATATTATGAATATTATCTGCCTTGAATTCATGCAAAATAGGAACAATAACGGCTCCATAAGTAATCGTTGCCAGGAAAGTAACCGCCCAATGAGCACTGTTACGTCCGCAAACGGCAATTTTATCTCCCGGCTGGATGCCGGCACTTTCCAAGACAATGTGAAATTTAGCGATTTTACGCGCTACATCCTTATATTGAAGGGTAATTCCTTTATAGTCAGTTAAGGCATCCTTGTCCCAGTTTTTGATGATGCTTTGCTCAATATAATCAATGAACTGATGTTCTTGTTCCATTCGATTTTTGCACATTTAGTTTAAAACTGCGCAAAATTAATACTTCGCTGATGTAAACCGAATTTTAAATTCAAGTTTTACGGTTAATTAACGGAGGGGGATGAACAATTTTTACGGCTTGCTAAGGCGTTTTCGTGTTTCTTCCTTAAAACTAGTCTGTTGGCCTATTTAAAACATTTCGTCTCCACGCATGAAGAAGAAACGAGTGTCTTATAGGGACAAGAGGCTTCATACGTGGAGACGAATCAGTTATAGTGTATAGAATCAATCTTTTCGGATGTTAGTCAGAATCAGTCTCTTCTTCTTTTGATTTTTCGGAGATGAGCAGCAGTTTATCTCCTTCATGCAGTTTCAGCGTTCCGTTGGGAATCAGGAACTCATCTCCGCGCTTCACAATCATTACCAGCGTGCCTTTCGGGAGATTCATATCTTTCAATGTATCTGCTTCTTCCAGCATACTTTTAGTAATAGTCATATCACTAAGATCAGAGTCTATTTCTTCCGGGAGTTCCACTCCGAAATCATTTCCTGTTTTTTCCAGTGGTTTGGAAAGATTCAAGATCCGGGCTACGAAAGAAATCGTTGTTCCCTGTACCACCAATGACACGATGGTAATAAAGAAAACAATGTTGAAGATGAGGTTCGAACCCTCTACGCCCGCCACTACCGGATAGGTGGCAAAGATAATAGGAACTGCACCGCGCAATCCTACCCAAGAGACGAAAATACGTGATTTCATCGTAATTTTCCGGAATGGAAGCAAACAAAGGAATACGCTTAACGGTCGGCCGATAATAATCATAAAGACACCAATCAACAATGCCACAGCAGCTACTTCCAACATCTCGTGCGGATTGACAAGCAATCCCAGGCAAAGGAACATGATGATTTGAAACAACCAGGTCAGTCCGTCCATAAAGGTGTAGATATCCTTACGGTGCATGATTTTATTGTTTCCCACCATGATACCAGCGATATATACGGCAAGGTATCCGTTACCTTTCAGTAAGTCGGTGATGGAGAAAGTGAAAAATACAAATGCAAGTAATAAGATAGGATATAAGGCCTGATTGTCAATATTGAGCTTATTCAACATTCGGATTGCGAGCTTTCCGAGTACATATCCGGCAGCCGCACCGACGATAAACTGGATGGCAAAAGAGCCTACGATAGCTCCGACTCCCATACCAGACGATTGAATAAACTGTATCAGGACAATGGTAAGCATATAGGCCATCGGGTCATTACTTCCGCTCTCCAGTTCCAGCATGGGACGGAGGTTGTGCTTTAAATTCATCTTCTGTGAACGGAGAATGGCGAACACCGAAGCCGAGTCCGTAGACGACATGGTAGAGGCCAAAAGCAGGGAAGTGGTGATAGGTAAATAAATATTAGACCAGCTCATACCTGATATCCACCAGATAAAGAGCCCGGTGAAAAGAGCTGTGAGCAGTACTCCGACAGTGGAAAGCACGATACCGGGACCTAAAATAGGTTTGATTTCTCTGAATTTCGTATCCATACCTCCCGAGAAAAGGATAATGCTAAGAGCGACCATACCGATAAACTGCGCGTCTTTCGCGTCGTGGAATTGCAGGCCGAGGCCGTCACTTCCAAACAACATTCCTACTACGAGGAACAATAATAAGGTAGGTACTCCAAAGCGATATCCGGTTTTTCCAACAACAATGCTGACGAAAAGTAAGATAGAACCGATAAGTAGGGTGTTTTCTGCTGTAAATATCATAGGCAATATATTATAAAGTTATAAAATTGTCGTTTTAATTCTCACCGTGCGAAGTTACACATTATTAACAACAAATAAAACCCCTTTTTAGATGTATTTTTGTGAAAAAAGGGAGTTAAATTGTCTAAAAAGACTAATTTTGCAGAGATTAATCTACATTATACTTATGGATTCAAATAATCTTACACCTTTGAGGAAAGGGGTGGTGGGGGTACAATTCTTGTTTGTGGCTTTCGGAGCTACGGTACTCGTGCCGTTATTGGTAGGGCTCGATCCTTCGACAGCTCTGTTTACAGCAGGTATTGGTACGCTTATCTTTCATGCCGTTACGCGTGGAAAGGTTCCTATCTTTTTGGGGAGTAGTTTCGCATTTATTGCGCCTATCATTAAAGCGACAGAACTTTATGGGCTGCCCGGCGCTTTATCCGGCATGGTTGGAGTTGCATTAGTTTACTTTGTGATGAGTGCGCTTGTCAAATGGCAGGGAGTGCGGGTGATTGAACGGTTGTTTCCTCCTGTTGTCATAGGACCTGTCATTATTCTGATAGGTTTATCATTGGCGGGAACGGGAGTGAATATGGCAAAAGAGAACTGGGTGCTGGCTCTCCTTTCATTGGTGACTGCGGTTGTTGTTTCGATGAAAGCTAAAGGACTTTTGAAGCTGATACCTATTTTCTGTGGAATTGTAGTGGGGTATCTGGCTGCATGGATCTTCTATGGTTTGGATTTGTCCGGCGTCAGAGATGCCGCTTGGATTGGATTACCGCAGTTTGTCTTTCCTAAATTCTCATGGGAGCCGGTGTTATTTATGATTCCGGTAGCTATTGCTCCGGTGATAGAGCATATTGGTGATGTCTATGTGGTGAATACGGTTACGGGAAAAGATTTCGTGAAAGACCCGGGATTGCACCGCACCTTATTGGGTGATGGTCTGGCTTGTCTCTGTGCCGGATTGCTGGGTGGTCCTCCTGTGACTACTTATTCGGAAGTGACAGGAGCCATGTCATTAACAAAGATTACCAATCCGCAAGTGGTCCGAATAGCTGCCATCTCTGCTATCTTGTTCTCCGTTATCGGTAAAATCAGCGCATTACTAAGATCCATACCTAGTGCGGTACTGGGTGGCATTATGCTGTTGCTTTTCGGGACGATTGCCTGTGCGGGTATTGGTAATCTTGTGAATAACTGTATTGATTTGAGCCGTACAAGAAATATCGTTATCGTGTCTTTGACACTGACTGTCGGGATTGGTGGCGCTGCTTTTAGCTGGGGTGATTTTTCTTTGTCCGGTATCGGATTGGCAGCTTTGGTAGGAGTAGTTCTCAATTTGATATTGCCCAAAGAAGATTAAAAAAGGAAATCACTATAAAAGGAAGCCGGTATTCGAGAAGAAAGAATAAACGCAGGATTCCCGGTTATATATAAAAAAGATAGTGACGGTATATGATGGAAATAGTGACGGTATCATTACCGTATAGCGTCACTATCCTTATCATATACCGTCACTATCTTTTAGAAGGAAATTTGCCTGTAAAATACCCTTCTGTTCCCTTATCATTTATGATAGAAACTTCACAATATCTTCATCCACTGTACTGATACCTCCGATCCCAAATTGCTCGATCAATACGTTCTTTACATTCGGTGAAAGGAAAGCGGGAAGAGTAGGTCCTAAATGAATATGTTTCACTCCTAAAGCCAGCAATGCCAATAAAACAATGACCGCCTTTTGTTCGTACCATGCAATGTTGTATACGATAGGTAACTGATTCACATCGTCTAACCCGAAGATTTCTTTCAGTTTTAGAGCGATTACAGCCAGTGAGTAACTGTCGTTACATTGTCCCGCATCCAATACTCTTGGAATACCGTTGATATCACCTAAAGCTAATTTATTGTATCTGTACTTGGCGCAACCTGCCGTAAGAATCACTGTATCACCAGGTAACTTTTGAGCAAATTCCGTATAATATTCACGGCTCTTCATACGTCCGTCGCATCCTGCCATTACAAAGAACTTACGGATGGCTCCACTTTTCACGGCATCCACCACTTTATCTGCTAAAGCCGTCACCTGTGCATGAGCGAATCCACCGATGAGCGTTCCGTTTTCGATGGCTACGGGTGGCTGGCATTGTTTAGCATGAGCAATCAGGGCAGAAAAATCTTTCGGTTTTCCATCTTTGCGTTCGGGGATATAATGCGCGCCTTCCAGACCACAGGCTCCTGTGATGTAAATGCGGTCTTTGTAGCTGGCATTCGCACGTGGCGGAACAATACAGTTACTTGTAAACAGGATCGGACCGTTGAAACTTTCAAATTCCTCTTTTTGTTTCCACCAGGCATTTCCGTAGTTTCCTGCCAGATGCTTATACTTCTTTAGTTGAGGATAATAGTGCGCAGGTAGCATTTCACTGTGCGTATATACATCTACCCCTGTACCTTCCGTTTGTTCCAGCAACTCTTCGAGGTCTTTTAAATCATGTCCGCTTATCAATATACCCGGATGATTGCGGACACCGAGATTCACTTGTGAGATTTCCGGATTACCGTAACTGCTCGTATTTGCCTTGTCCAGCTGTGCCATTGCCGATACTCCATGTTTTCCTGTTTCCAGCGTTAATTGAACCAATTCTTCCACAGTAATATCATTGCGGGTCAATTCGGACAATGCGTGCTGCATGAAAGCAAATATCTCCGGTGACTGATAGCCCAGGTTATGCGCATGCTCTACATAGGCAGCCATTCCTTTCAGACCATAGTGTACGAGTTCTTTCAGTGAGCGTATATCCTCGTTAGGCGTGCGAAGCACACCGACTGTTTTTGATTTTTCTTCAAATTCCTCTTCGTTTCCATCCCAAAGACATTCGTCAGGAGCATTTTCGATCTTTACCTTACCGGCAAGTTCCTTTTTCAGTTTCAGTCCTTCTTTGATTTTTTCGGTGATCGCCACTTTATCAAAATTGGCATTGGTGATGGTGATGAACAAAGCATCATAGATAAATTTGTCTGCTTGTTCGGAAGACTGTCCCTCTTTACGCAGATGTTCGTTGTAGACAGCAATTCCACGTACTACAAAAAGCAGCAGGTCTTGCAGGTTAGCCACTTCGGAAGTTTTACCGCATACACCTTTTAAGGTACAACCCGTACCCATTGCGGTTTCTTGACATTGATAACAGAACATACTCATAACTTTTACGGTTTTAATTAGTCCAACAGTTTATTTATTGAACGCAAAAGTAGAGGAAAGGTTTCAGGTGATTCTGTAACCAATGTTACAACAATGAATATTTTTATCTCAAATACTCACTATTAGATAAATGATCCTTAAACCGGAGCATTATTGGATGAGCCGGACCAGTTCTTCTTTCTGTAAAATAGTGATATGTTTACGATCCGCTATCAATAGTCCGTCTTCCTGCATGTGTGCCAGTTCGCGGGCGAGGGAAGGGCGGGACACTCCGAAGTAATCACCCAACTCCTGTTGCGAACGGTCGAGGGTGATATGCTCCTGTTGCTGTAGTTTGTACAGGCGGAGCAGGTAGGAGGCAAGTTTCTGACGAATGGTCTTGAACGACATGAAGAAAAGTTTATCCGATAAAGTCCGTGCATAATTGGCGGAGAGATTCATATAGTTTTCCAAAAACTGCTCGTTCTTGCGGAACAAACTCAAAACACTTGGTTTAGGAAGCTCGATCACCTCTGTCGGTTCATTGGCAGTCACCTCCACCGGATAGCGGTTCTGCTCACCGAACAGGAACAGAGGGGCAATCGCTCTGGGAGCAGTTATATCTTCTACCTTGATAAGACGTCCCGAATAGTCAATCATTTCTCCACGCACACTTCCTTTGGTCAGGATGACAAGACGGTTGCACACATCTCCCTGTCGCGCCAGGATTTCTCCTTTCTTATAAGAACGTGTATGAAAACTGATCTCTTCCAGATCGGCAAGAAGTTTTTCCGGAGTGATTCCCCGGAATAGCGGATTGTTGACTAATGTAGGTATCATATATCAATCGTTATTTGAATTTTAAAATAAACGTTGTCTCTTTCTCCCGTAGTAATGTAAGGCTTCCTCCCGAAAGGCGCATGATTTGGCGGGAGATGCTAAGTCCGATTCCGCTACCACCTTCTTTGGTGGTGAAGAAAGGAATGAAGATATGCTCTGCTATTTCCGCTGGGATTTCGGGACCATTGTTCTTTATCTCAATCCATATTTCTTCCATGTCATTGCAGGACGCCTTCAACTCAATTCTCCCATCCGGCTGATTGCCGATTGCCTGAATTGCGTTCTTTAAAAGATTGATAACTACCTGTGAAATAAGATTCTCATCTGCATATACGATTAAGTCCGCAGGAGTAATCTCTGTGTGGAAACGGATATGTTCGCATGGATGCTGATGACAGGCAAGTTCAACCATTCTTTCTATGAACGCTTTTACATAGAACAAGGAGGGTTCCGGTGTCGGTATGCGTGTGAATTGCCGGTATGATTCTACAAAGGCAAGCAACCCTTTTCCTGTCGTACTGATTGTCTGCAATCCGTGATTCACCTCTTCGTCTTTATCCGCTGATATTGAAAGAAGCGTATCGCAGAGGGAAGTGATGGGAGTCACAGAGTTCATGATCTCGTGTGTCAGCACCCGTGTCAGCCGGATCCATGAATCTATTTCTTTTTCATCCAGTTCGGTATTGATATCATTCAGGGCAAGAATGCGCAGATGCTCTTTGCGTACATTGATTTCCGACACACGGATGGATAAGTTAATCGTTCCCCGTTCATTGTGAAATATGACTTGTCGTTTGTCACCCGGACGACAGTTCTCTATTTTCTCCATAAGCTGCGCATCCACCTGACTCAATTGGCGGATATGTGTAAACACATTCAGCCCTAAAATACGGAGTGCTTCTTTGTTCTTCTGATAAACGGCTCCATTGTCATTGAGCACTACTAATCCTGTACTGACAAAGTCGAGAATCAGTTCGTAGTATTTCTCTTGCTGGGCTGTTTCAGCTTTCACGCTATATAAGATATGTCCCACGCGGTTGAGCGCCCGGTTTATTTCTTTGCTTTCGGGAGTACCGTTTTCTTCGGTAAAATGAAATGTATTATCATTATTCTCGAGCGCATCAATCATAAAAAGCACCTGTTTGGTGTGGAGGCGATAAAGGCGGATTTGCCAAAGTATGCTAAGAACCAATAAACAAAGACTGACTCCTAACCAACCGTATGATTGATGTATACCGAACCACACGGACGATATACAGAAAAGTGCCGTCAGCAAGACTCTGAACCAATATTGAACACCTACTTGTTGAAGCTGCACTGTCATAATCCGAACTTTTTCATCTTGTTATAAAGAGTCTGCCTGGTTATTCCGAGTTGGGCGGCTACTGCCGATAAGTTTCCTGCACAAGCGTCGAGCGCTTTCCGTATCATCTGCATTTCCATTTCTTCCAGCGTAGAAATGCTTTTCTCCTGACTCTCCGTCCGTGGAATGGATAATTGGAACAATTCGGCGGGAACGAGCGGGCTGTCATTGATGATAACGGCCTTTTCAATCACGTGTTCCAGTTCACGGATATTACCATACCAAAGGTGTGCTTTCAATTTATCTTTAGCGTCGGGAGTGAACTTCATCAATGCCTTGTCATATTGCTTGCAAAAGCGTACCATGAACCTTTCGGCCAATGGAATAATATCTTCTTTCCGTTCCCGCAAAGGAGGAATCTCTACATGAATGGTATTGATGCGATAGAGCAAATCTTCCCGGAATTCACCTTTTACTACCATCTCTTGCAGATTCCGGTTGGTTGCGCATATCAGTCGGATATGAATGGGAATCGGTGTGTTACTTCCCACTCTCACAATGCTTCGTCGTTGGAGGACGGTCAGTAGCTTTGCTTGCAGGTGATAAGGCAGGTTGCCTATTTCATCGAGAAACAGCGTACTATTATCGGCAGCCTCAAATTTGCCGGTCCGGTCGGTGTGTGCATCGGTGAAAGAACCTTTAACGTGTCCGAAAAGCTCACTTTCAAATAAAGACTCTGTGATAGTTCCCATATCCACTGCAATCATTTCTTTATATTTGCGGTTGGAAAGGACATGAATCTCTCGTGCCAGCATTTCTTTCCCCGTTCCGTTTTCGCCCGTTATCAGGATATTGGCGTCAGTGATGGCTACCTTTTCAATCAGTGCGCGGAGTTGTTGCATCACTTTGCTTTCTCCCCAGTACATAGGTGAGTGGGTGGTTTCTTCTTTGCCGTCCGTTTTCTTGTCGTTGTGCGTAGAAGCTGCTGCGACTTGCAAGGTTTCTACCAGTTTCTGGTTATCCCAAGGCTTGACGATAAAGTCGGTTGCTCCTTCTTTAATCCCCCGGATAGCCAGTTCGATGTCGGCATAAGCCGTAAAAAGTACGACTGGAAGTTCCGGACGTACTTTCTTTATTTCATGCAACCAGAATAAACCCTCATTGCCGGTGTTGATGCCTGATGTGAAATTCATATCCAGCAGAATTACTTCCGGGGCTTCTTCCCTTATGACACTGGACAGGGTGACAGGAGAGGAGAGTGTGACAACCTTAGAAAAATAATTTTTCAAAAGGATTTGTAAGGCTGTCAATACTCCTTTATTATCGTCTACAATGATGATTGTTCCTGATTTACTCATTTTCGTTTAAGTTTGTAATGCGCAAACTTACGAAAAAGTAAGTTATAAATCATAAATCATAATTCATAAATTCTTTTATAACCACTGGAACTTCAATCCGAATGATAAACTAAGATAATCACGGGGACGGAGATAGCTATTGTTTACTGCACTGATAACATACAGGTCGCACGTACTTATTTCATAGAAAAAAGTCACCGACTTGGCTAAAAATCTACGTTGCGGATCGATATCGTATGTCAACCGTTGTCCCATGAAAACATGAAAACGTACTTTGCTGGAGAAACCATAGTAACCTTTCGGATAACGTTCCGGCTCATTCACCCAAAACTGGTCGCCAAACACGGTATTCACATAAAGCCCGCAGGTAAGAGGTTCCGTAGAGAAGCCCTTTCCGATATTAATGCTCCAGGGCATATAGTTCTGCTTGAGCGTCATGGTTACTTTGGCCTTCTTTGACGAATATTTCGGTATAAATCCGAGCAATATATCCGTTTCCCACTGATTATGTTTCCCGTAGTCCCATCCCGTACCGAAAGAAAGCAATCCCATGTTTCCGGCATACTGTATTTTGGAGTGCGTCGGGATAATTCGTTCCCAGTGACTGCGGAAACGGTGAATCCGGTTATCGTAACGACTGTGTTTCACCTGCTTCGGTGTAATCGGCAATACAGAGTCCGCTCTGATGATCGTAAATATAGAATCTCCTGTGCGAAAAGTGATAATTGAATCATCTTTGATAATGAAACGGAGTGAATCATCCTTGTACGAGTTGATGATTGTATCTGCTTTACAAGTAGCTGAAATCAGACCGGGAAGTAACAGAAGTACGGATAATACTCCTGCGCGCAAGATATAGTTAGTATTTAACCAGTTCATATTCATATTTTTCCGGGGTTATTGTAAATACCAGATAAGTACGGTAATCCATACAATCACTGGTAACATAATGTATTCCATCATCAAAGATCACATCGTCCTGATAATGGTGGGTGTGAGCAGCAGTGCAAACTTGTATTCCCGGGTATTGTCTGATATAATGTTGAAATACTTTAGCCACATTATCGTTGAATACATCCGTGTAAGGGCGTGCGTGCATACTAATGACAGTCTTTTCAAACTCGTCCAGCCTGCTCGTAATCTCTTGTTCCATAAAGGTAAAGTTCGGCACAGGTTCAGAGTAGTCATACTCCAGCGCATTGGTGTTCAGGCAGACAAATTTCACATTACCTGCGATGAAAGAAAAGTTGGTGGGACCGAATACCGCCTTGTATGTTTCTGCTCCCGTCCCCAAACAATCATGGTTGCCGATAAGGACTACATAAGGCACGTTAAGTCCGTTCATGATATCCCTTTGCCAGAGAAACTCTTTGGTTAGTCCGAAGTCACTCATATCGCCTCCGTGAATAACGAAGTCGATATCATTCCGTTTATTAATCTCTTTCACGAAATCTTCCGTTTCATCGTACCATCGTTGTGAGTCGCCCATAGTCACAAAGCGTATGGTCGTTTTACCCTGGCAGTTTGCCTCTATTCTTTCGATATTATGTGCGTTGACTTCTGTTTCGCCGCTGATACGGACGTCGTATGGATGGTAATCTATCATGCCGCATCCGGAAAGTAAAAAGCACGATAAGAATACATATACACTCTTTCTCATCATAATTATTTTGTTTATAGTCTAGAAAACTAAATGCAAAGATAGAGTTTTCTATTTGGATGGACAATCGGCTAACAGGCAAATAGGACTCTTTGAACAATAAATGGGAGATATGGAACAGTATCCGATTTGTCTAATAATTAGACGGTCCTGTCTAATTATTAGACAATGCTTGGGAAACTAAGAAAAGATAAATGATTGAAAATGAATAGCTATTCTTGTTTGGCATACTTTCTGCGTGACTAAAAACGTCAATAGTAAAACTGGAAATAAATCTATGTAGAACAACATCATAAATAAACAAGATGATACAGATTGAAAATATTAGTAAAGTATTCCGTACTACCGAAGTGGAGACGGTCGCATTAAATCATGTAAACCTTGAAGTAAAAGAAGGAGAATTTGTTGCTATCATGGGACCGTCTGGTTGTGGGAAATCCACCTTATTAAACATCCTCGGCCTATTAGATAACCCCACTGAAGGCTCTTACCTGCTGATGGGAGAAGAAGTAGCCGGCCTGAAAGAAAAGGAACGTACCCGTGTCCGTAAAGGCAAACTGGGTTTTGTATTCCAGAGCTTCAACCTTATGGACGAATTAAACGTCTACGAGAATGTGGAACTTCCGCTCACTTATTTAGGTCTTAAATCTTCCGAACGTCGCCGAATGGTAGAAGACATTCTAAAAAGAATGAATATCAACCACCGTGCTAAACATTTTCCTCAACAGCTTTCCGGTGGACAGCAACAACGGGTGGCGATAGCCCGCGCGGTTGTTACCAATCCTCAACTTATCCTTGCCGATGAGCCTACGGGTAACCTTGACTCAAAAAACGGAGCGGAAGTGATGAATCTGTTGACGGAACTGAATAGAGAGGGGACAACCATTATCATGGTGACCCACTCACAGCACGATGCCAGTTTTGCACATCGTACCGTACATTTATTCGATGGAAGTATTGTAGCAAGTGTAAAGGCATAAACAGAGAACCAACCATGAGACAAATCTATTATACTATACGTACCTTATTGCGTGAACGTGGATCGAATATCATACGAATCATTTCCCTTTCCTTAGGGCTTACTATCGGTATTCTGCTTTTCTCGCAGATAGCCTTCGAACTAAGCTATGAACAATGCTATCCGGAGGCAGAACGCTTGGCACTTGTACGTTGTCAAAGAATTAATCTTAGTACGGGTGAAACGGCTGGTGATGATAAAGAGACCAGTTATGACTATACTGTTTTCGATGTGCTGGCATCTACTTTGGCAGAAGAGATGCCGAAAGAAGTGGAGGTTGCCAGTAGTGTCCTTTCGATATGGAGTGCCAATATTTATTATGAAGATAAATTGTTGCCCGATGCAGATTATATCTTTGCGGATACTTGTTTTTTTCAGACCTTCGGCATACCGGTGTTGCAAGGCAATCCCAAGGATATGATTATGCCCGGAAGCGTTTTTGTTTCGGAGCATTTTGCCCGTGAGACGTTCGGGGATGAAGACCCTGTCGGGAAAGTGCTTTCTGCTGAAAAACAAAACACACTGACCATACGTGGGATCTACAAAGATGTGCCGGAAAATACGATGCTCACCCATGATTTCGTGATATCTGTTCATCAGAATGGAGGGTATCATTCAGGAGCTGGTTGGAGAGGAAATGATGTCTTTTATGCTTTCCTTCGTTTGCGCCATGCATCGGACATTGACAAAGTGAATGCTGACATTCAGCGGGTGATCGGAAAATATACAGATTTAGAGTATGATGGCTGGAAAGTTGAATTTAGTGCCATTCCATTGGTGAAACTTCATCTGGTTTCTCCCGATGTACAAAAGCGTTTGGTCATTTACGGATTTTTGGGCTTTGCTATTTTCTTTGTGGCTATCATGAACTATATGTTGATATCCATTGCCACTTTAAGTCGTCGTGCAAAAGGAGTGGGAGTGCATAAGTGCAATGGAGCCAGTTCCACCCATATTTTCAGAATGTTTATGGCAGAGACGGGAATCCTTGTCATTCTTTCCGTATTGCTTAGTTTCTTACTGATAATCAATGCGCGTGATCTGATTGAAGATTTACTTTCCGTCCGTCTTTCCTCACTTTTCACTTGGGAAACGTTGTGGGTACCGTTGCTCACTATCCTTGTTCTCTTCATACTGGCAGGTGGCATACCGGGACGATTATTCTCCCGTATCCCTGTTACGCAGGTATTCCGCCGGTATACAGATGGGAAGAAAGGGTGGAAGCGTTCGTTGTTGTTTGTGCAGTTTACAGGAGTTTCTTTCGTCTTGGGATTGTTGCTGGTCACTCTGTTACAGTACAGTCATCTGATGAGCCGTGATATGGGTATCGTCGTGCCCGGATTAGCTCAAGCGCAGACATGGTTGCCTAAAGAATCGGTAGAGCATATCAAAGACGATTTGAACCGTCAGCCGATGGTAGAGGGAGTGACTGTTGCCGTGAATGGGGTGTTGGGAGAGTACTGGACACGCGGACTGATGGGAAATGACGGTAAGCGGATTGCTACCCTAAATTACAATTCCTGCCATTACAACTATCCTGAAGTAATGGGTATTGAGATTATAGAAGGCACTACGCTGAAAAAGCAGAACGACTTATTGGTAAACGAAGAACTGGTACGTCTGATGAAATGGACCGACGGAGCAGTAGGTAAAACAGTGAATGACATTCAAGGAACGATTGTAGGCGTATTCCGTGATATTCGCAATAAAAGTTTTTACGTGTCGCAATCTCCTATTGTCCTGATTGGAGATGAAAATGCCAACCATGCATTTGATGTCCGCTTGAAAGAACCATATAACGAGAATCTGAAACGTCTGAATGAGTTTGTAGAAAACACCTATCCGAATATATCCTTGCGTTTTATCCTGGTAGATCAAATGGTGAAAAATATCTATAAAGACGTATACCGCTTCCGCAATTCCGTCTGGATCACTTCCGCCTTTATCCTGCTGATCGTTATCATGGGATTGATTGGCTATGTGAACGATGAAACCCAGCGCCGGAGTAAAGAGATAGCTATCCGGAAAGTGAATGGAGCCGAAGCATCTCATATCCTCGGATTACTGACACGTGACATTTTATACGTTTCAGTGATTTCTATCCTAGTAGGCACTACCGTTTCTTATTTTGCAGGACAGGCATGGCTCGACCAATTTGCCGAGCAGATTGATTTGAATCCATTGCTTTTTGCTGCTACGGCCTTGTTCGTCCAATTACTGATTGTAATCTGTGTTGTTCTGAAAGCATGGCATATCGCGAACGAGAATCCGGTCAATAGCATTAAAGCAGAATAAGCCGAATAGAATAAATGGCAGAATAGGGTAGACACCGCCTTATTCTGCTACTACCGGATGCTGTTTGGAAACCTTCTTGATATAAATCATCAGACTGATAACGGCCGTAATAAACGCCAGCGCATCCGATACCGGCATACTGATCCAGATACCTTCCAATCCCCACCAGTTAGGGAACAGTAATAAGCAAGGCAAAAGATAAAGCAACTGACGCGTCAGCGAAAGGAAAATACTGACTTTTGCCTTGCCGATACTTTGGAAAAAGTTACCGATTACAATTTGTGCCCCTACAAACGGGAACATCAACACAGTCAGCCGGATACCGCCTACCGCCAAATCAATCAACTCATCGCTATCGGTGAAGAGAGCCGATACGGCATGAGGGAAAAACTCACAAATCACGAACCCGCTGCTCGTAATCACTACCCCGGAGATAATCCCCAGTCGCAGCGTTTGTTTCACCCGGTCTATCTTTTGTGCGCCGAAGTTGTAGCCCACGATTGGCTGCATTCCCATAGTCAGCCCCAAAACAATCATTACATAAAGCGTCAGCAACCGATTGATGATGCCATACGCGCCGATAGCCATATCGCCCCCATAGTTTTGCAGACTGTTATTGATGATAATCACGATGGCACACGCACACACATTCATCAGGAATGGAGACATACCGATGGCGAAGATACTTTCTACAATCCTCGGTTTCATTTTCCAGATATTCCCTTCAAAATGCACCGTACTGTCTTTCTTGGTGAAGTGGCTCACCACCCACACCATACCAATCAACTGCGAGATAACCGTTGCCGTAGCCGCACCCCTCATTCCCCATTCGAAGTGGAAGATAAAGATAGGAGCGAGGATGATGTTAGCCACCACCGTTACCATTGAAGTAAGCATAGCCTTTTTGGGGTATCCGGTAGCGCGCATCACGTTGTTCAGCCCGATCATTGTGTAAGTGATGGGAGTTCCCAGCAAAATCACCTGCATAAAGCTGCGTGCATATGGAAGGGTGTCGGCGCTGGCTCCGAAAAAAGTCAGTATATCATCCAGGAAGATAAAAGACAGAATACCGAAGAAAAGAGAATTTGTGATACAAAGCATCAGCGTATGTGACAAAATTTCCGTAGCTCCTTTCATATCCTTCTGTCCCAAACGGATAGAGGCGAGGGTAGACCCACCAGCCGAAACCAGTGTACAGAAAGCGACAACAAGATTCATCAGCGGGAAGCTGATAGCCAGTCCGGCAATAGCCATCGGTCCTACGCCATGTCCGATGAAGATACTATCAATGATGTTATAGATAGAAGTAATCGTCATTCCGATAATCGCAGGAATGGAATATTGTAACAGCAATTTGCCGATACGTTCTTTGCCTAAAATGTGCGGGTCGTTCTTGCTCATGCGCCAGTAGATTTTGTTGGATAAAAACGTATGTTACGTTTTTTTTAGCTTTGCAAAGGTACGAATTATTTGCCTGATTCGATGATTATTCGGAACTTTGCGGCGATAGATACACAAGGTTTAACGTTTTAGGTAAAAAGACAGTTTAATATGAATACAACGAAAACAATTGCAGCACTCTTCGACTTTGACGGTGTCATCATGGATACAGAAACGCAGTACACTGTTTTTTGGGACGAGCAAGGACGGAAATATCTGAATGAAGAAGATTTCGGACGCCGTATCAAGGGACAGACGCTATTACAAATCTATGAAAAGTATTTTGCGGACAAACCCGAAGCACAGCTCGAAATAAGCGCTGAACTCAATGTTTACGAGAAAAAGATGTCCTACGAATACATCCCCGGAGTAGAAGCTTTCATAACCGATCTTCGTCGGAACGGTGCAAAGATAGCCGTAGTCACCAGCTCCAACGAAGAGAAGATGGCCAACGTCTACAATGCCCATCCCGAATTTAAAGGAATGGTAGACCGCATCCTGACAGGAGAAATGTTTGCCCGTTCAAAACCCGCTCCCGACTGTTTCCTGCTGGGAATGGAAATCTTTGAAGCCACCCCCGAAAACTCCTACGTCTTTGAGGATTCTTTCCACGGCCTACAAGCCGGCATGACTTCCGGGGCAACCGTGATCGGACTTGCCACCACCAACTCACGCGAAGCCATCACCGGAAAAGCCCATTATATAATAGACGACTTCACCGGCATGACATACGAAAAAATGATCTCTTTCCATAAATAACGGCATTATTTTTAAATAGTTACCTCACTTATATTAATAAATGAAATAAGAAAAACAACCGAGATAAATAAAAATAGTGAGACCCACCCATCCTTTCAAATGCCTTCCAACTATCCAAGCGAAGCATTTGAAAGGATTTTTTGCTTTTCTTTCCCAGTTATGAATTAAATGTTATAACTTTGCCGCAATTTTTGAAAGCGTCCAAATGCGCAGACATCAATGACATAAATCATAATTCATAAATCATAAATTAAAAAGACATGGCTGGTTATATATCAGATGACACAAGAAAGGTGACTACTCATCGCTTGGTTGAAATGAAACAGAGAGGCGAAAAAATATCTATGCTGACTGCGTATGATTACACAATGGCACAGATTGTAGACGGTGCGGGAATGGACGTAATCCTGGTAGGCGACTCCGCTTCTAACGTAATGGCAGGTAACGTGACTACATTACCTATCACGCTCGACCAAATGATTTATCATGCCAAATCCGTAGTACGTGGTGTAAAGCGGGCGATGGTGGTAGTTGATATGCCTTTCGGATCTTACCAGGGCAATGAGATGGAGGGCCTTGCTTCCGCTATCCGCATCATGAAAGAAAGTCACGCTGACGCATTGAAGCTCGAAGGCGGTGAAGAAATCATCGACACGGTGAAACGTATCGTATGCGCCGGTATCCCTGTGATGGGACATTTGGGACTCATGCCTCAATCCATTAACAAATACGGAACCTATACCGTACGTGCCAAAGACGAAGCCGAAGCCGACAAACTGATTCGCGACGCCCATTTATTGGAAGAAGCAGGCTGTTTTGCCATTGTACTCGAAAAAATCCCCGCTACCCTTGCAGAGCGTGTAGCTTCCGAACTCACTATTCCTATCATCGGAATCGGTGCCGGCGGCCACGTAGACGGTCAGGTATTGGTTATTCAGGACATGCTTGGCATGAACAACGGATTCCGTCCGCGTTTCTTACGTCGTTATGCTGACTTGTACACAGTGATGACCGACGCCATCAGCCGTTACGTTTCCGACGTGAAGAATTGCTACTTCCCCAACGAGAAGGAACAATATTAAGATAGTATATGGCAGTTAAATTGTGGACAGTTCATTTTATGCGGATATGTGTAGCTAATTTGCTGTTGTTTATATCCTTGTATGTGTTATTTCCGGTACTTTCCGTAGAGATGGCCGACCGTCTCGGAGTGCCGGCCGCACAGACAGGAGTAATCTTTCTTTTTTTCACCTTGGGGATGTTCCTTATCGGTCCTTTCCATGCCTACCTGGTAGATGCCTACAAACGTAAATACGTATGTATGTTTGCCGCTGCCCTGATGGTAGTGGCGACGATTGGGTACGCCTTTGTGACGAACTTCACAGAACTAATCCTGTTGAGTACCGTGCAAGGACTGGCCTTTGGCATAGGCACTACTGCCGGTATCACCTTGGCTATCGACATCACCAACTCCACACTGCGGAGCGCGGGAAATGTCAGCTTCTCGTGGACGGCACGTCTGGGAATGCTTTTGGGGATTATCCTCGGAGTGTGGCTCTATCAAAGCCACTCATTCCAAAACCTGCTCACTGTATCTGTCATAACCGGAGCTGTAGGAATTCTCATGCTATCGGGGGTATATGTACCTTTCCGTGCGCCGATTGTCACTAAACTCTATTCCTTCGACCGCTTCTTATTGCTTCGTGGATGGGTTCCCGCTATCAACCTGATTCTGATAACATTTGTTCCGGGCTTACTGATTCCAATGGTACACCCTTTCTTAAACGATTTCGTACTCGGAAACGTGGGAATCCCCGTACCGTTCTTTGTCGGCACAACCCTCGGATACATTATCTCCCTGTTCATCGCGCGCCTGTTCTTTTTTAAAGAGAAGACACTGCGCTTGGTCATTATAGGAATCGGGTTGGAAATGGTAGCCATGTCCTTATTGAACACAGACCTTTCGATAGGCATCTCTTCCGTACTCTTGGGATTGGGTTTAGGTTTAACCATGCCGGAATTCCTGATGATATTTGTGAAACTATCCCATCATTGCCAACGCGGAACAGCCAACACTACCCATTTGTTGGCAAGCGAAGTTGGTATCTCCCTGGGTATCGCTACTGCGTGCTACATGGAATTGGATACAGACAAGATGCTCCATACCGGACAGATGGTAGCTTCTATCGCTTTGCTGTTCTTCGTATTGGTCACTTATCCTTATTATATAAAGAAGAAGGTAAGATAAAATAGACAGAAGAACAAAAGAACATATTTCAGGAGTGATGATTGTTTTTTGATTTTCATCATACGTATCCAAAAATATGTTCTTTTGTTCTTCTGTCTTAACTTTAATTCCTGCTCACCTGTTTTACTCCCTTCACCGTCCGTAATTTCTTGATAAGAGCCTCCAAACGCCCCGTATCACCCACCATTACCGTCAGTGTGCCAGAGAATAACCCATCGTTCGAATCAATACCGATAGAACGTAGCGTGATACCATTCTCTTTCGAGATGATCGAAGTAATATTTGTTACGATACCAATATCATCATGTCCTACAACGCGCAGCGTGATCGGATATTGCGTACCTTCCGACTTGCCCGCCCAGCGAGCCTTCACAATCCGGTAGCCGAAACGTTCGCGCATCTGGTTCGCGTTCGGACAATCCGACCGGTGTATCTTGATACCGCCGCTCACCGTTACGAACCCGAACACATCATCGCCATAAATCGGGTTACAACATTTAGCCAGTTTAAACTCCAGTCCTTTCAGATTCTGGTCAATCACCAGTACATCCTCTTTAGATGTCGTTTCCTCCTGCGCGGTTTGCAAATTATACCCTTCGGCACTCCGATAAACAATTTCATCGTGCGTATCGCTGTCCCGTTTTTGCTGCTCAATGTATTTATCCAGAATCTCGTTCACATCCAGTCCGCCATCGGCAATCCGTTGATAAAACTCCGTCACGTTCTTGAATCCCAAACGCTTGATGAGGCGCATCATGGTCGCTTCATCATACTCCAGTTTGCGGTTCTTGAATTTTCGTTCCAGCGTCTCTTTGGCAAACGCATGTTGGCGTGCCACCATCTCTTTGAGCGCCTGGCGTATCTTGGTGCGTGCTTTGGAAGTCGTCACGATGTTCAGCCAGTCCTGTTTCGGAGTCTGGGTGTTTGAAGTCATGATCTCCACCTGGTCGCCGCTGTTCAACTTCTGCTTCAACTGCACATTCTTGCCGTTCACTTTCGCGCCGATACACTTGCATCCCAACTTACTATGTATATGGAAAGCAAAATCAAGCACCGTAGCCCCTTTAGCCAGCTTGAACAAATCCCCTTTGGGCGTAAAGACAAACACTTCATCCTCGTAGAGATCCATCTTAAACTGATCCATCACCTTCATCGAGTCGTTGTCCGCGTTTTCCAACGCCTCCCGCACGGAAGTCAACCACTCGTCCAAGCCCGTTTCTCCTTTGATACCTTTATATCTCCAGTGCGCAGCCAGTCCGCGTTCCGCGATCTCGTCCATCCGTCGGGTACGTATCTGCACTTCCACCCATTTCCCTTCCGGGCCCATCACGGTGATGTGCAACGACTCGTAACCATTACTCTTCGGTATTGAAAGCCAGTCGCGCAGACGCTTCGGGTTCGGCTGGTACATATCCGTCACAATCGAATACACCTGCCAGCACTCCTGCTTCTCCTTCGCCGGGTCCGGTTCCGAATCCAGTATGATACGGATGGCGAACAAGTCATAAATCCCCTCAAAAGGAGTCTTTTGCTTCTGAATCTTGTTCCATATCGAATGAATCGACTTCGTGCGTCCCTTGATGTCGAACTTCAGTCCCGCTTCCGCCACCTTCTTTTGGATCGGTTCGATAAAAGCGGCGATATACTTGTCGCGGGAAGCCTTTGTTTCGTTCAGCTTATCCTTGATGAAATAATATGTCTCTTTCTGCGTATATTTGAGAGACAAATCCTCCAGTTCCGATTTCAGCTTATACAATCCCAGCTTGTGAGCCAGCGGAGCATACAGATATGCTGCTTCGTTTGCCACCTTGATCCGGTCCTCCTCGTTGCCTGTATCCTTTATTTTGCGCATCACGTTCACGCGGTCGGCAATCATAATCAGGATTACGCGCATATCCTCCGCAAACGACAGCAGCAGATTACGGAAATTCTCCGACTCGATGGCAGGGCTTTTGGCATACAGCTCGTTCGTCTTCACCAATCCCTTGATGATACTTGCCACGTCTTCACCATATTCGGCGTTCACCTCGTCGATAGACAATACATGGCCTTTCACGATTTCGTGCAACATGATCCCGATCAGGCACGAACCTTTCATACCGATTTCCTCGGCAACGATCACTGCTGTTTGTAAATCTCTGATGACGGGATTCATCCCGAAGTTATTGCGTTGCAGACCGTTACATTGGGCCGCCTTGATAAGATGTTTCTTTAACTTTTGGCAATCTCTCCAGAAAATACTGTCTCCGGCAGACTGTAATAAATGTCGATAGAGTGAAAAAAGCTCCTTTTTTTCCTCCAATGTAAAAAAGTCGTCCATATTCAATCTTGTTAATTCGATGTAAAAGTAGTTTTTTTTCCGGTTATTCGGCAAGAAGTAAATAACATTTTGTATTTTTGGGCATCAATTAATAAAATTAGATATTATGATAACGACACAGGACAAAGAGTTGCTTGCCAAGAAAGGCATCACGGAAGAGCAAATTGCAGAACAATTAGCATGCTTCCAGACGGGATTTCCCTTTTTAAAACTGGATGCGGCAGCTTCCATCGAAAAGGGCATATTAGCTCCCGACGCAGAAGAACAGAAGGCTTATCTGGCCGCCTGGGATGCATATACAAACACAGATAAGACTGTTGTGAAGTTCGTGCCTGCCTCCGGTGCTGCAAGTCGTATGTTTAAGAATCTATTCGAGTTTCTGTCCGCCGATTATGACCAGCCGACTACCAAGTTCGAGCAGGCCTTCTTTGACGGAATCAAGAATTTTGCTTTCTATGACGATCTGAATGTGGCCTGTCAGCGAATCTCCGGAAAAGACATTCCCGGACTGATGGAAGAAGGCAACTATAAAGCAGTGGTGTCCGCCCTGCTGGAGACTGCAGGACTGAACTATGGCGCACTACCGAAAGGTCTGCTCAAATTCCATAAATATCCCGAAGGCTCCCGCACTCCGATGGAGGAACATCTTGCCGAAGGCGCTCTGTATGCAGCCGGCAAGAGCGGCAAAGTGAACGTACACTTCACCGTGTCTACCGAACACCGCGAACTTTTCAAGAAGCTCGTGACGGAAAAAGTGGACGACTTCGCCAAACGTTACGGCGTAGACTATTACATCACCTTCTCCGAGCAGAAGCCAAGTACCGACACCATTGCTGCCGATATGGACAACCAACCGTTCCGCGACAACGGCAAACTGCTGTTCCGTCCCGGTGGTCATGGCGCGCTGATTGAGAACCTGAACGACTTGGACGCAGACATCATCTTCATCAAGAACATCGACAACGTAGTGCCCGACCGTTTGAAAGCCGACACCGTTACGTATAAGAAACTGATTGCCGGAGTGCTCGTGACCCTGCAAAAACAAGTATTCGAATACCTCACGCTGCTCGACAGCGGCAAGTATACGCACGACCAGATGATGGAAATGCTTCAATTCCTGCAAAAGAAACTCTTCTGCAAGAACCCGGAAACGAAAGACCTCGAAGACTCCGTACTGGCCATTTACCTCAAAAACAAGTTCAACCGCCCGATGCGTGTCTGCGGAATGGTGAAGAACGTAGGCGAACCCGGCGGCGGTCCGTTCCTTGCTTACAACAGCGACGGAACTATCTCCCTGCAAATTCTCGAAAGCTCGCAGATCGACATGGACGATCCGGAGAAGAAAGAAATGTTCGAGAAGGGTACGCACTTCAATCCGGTAGACCTCGTATGCGCTGTGCGTGATTATAAAGGACATAAATTCGACCTGGTGAAATATGTAGATAAAGCCACCGGCTTCATCTCCTACAAATCGAAGAACGGTAAAGACCTGAAAGCCCTCGAACTTCCCGGCTTGTGGAATGGTGCGATGAGCGACTGGAATACCGTCTTTGTAGAAGTTCCTCTTTCTACCTTTAACCCGGTGAAGACAGTGAATGACTTGTTGCGTGAGCAACATCAGTAATTTATTCACCACAGAGGACACAAAGGACACAGAGTTTTTTCGGTAAGGTAAGACCGGAAGCAATGGAATCAATTGCATTAATCCGGTGAAAAAGTTCTATAAAAACTCTATAAAATCTCTGTGTCCTCTGTGCCCTCTGTGGTGAAACTTAAAAAAGAGTGTTTAGAATGAATCAGATAGAGAAGATCATCGATATTGCTACTTGGAACAGAAGAGAACATTACGAACATTTCAGTGCTTTTGACGATCCTTTTTTTGGAGTGACGGTCAATGTAGATTGTACGCGCGCGTATCAGGAAGCCAAAGACAAAGGCGTTTCCTTTTCCCTGCTCGTCCTTCACCGCATCGTGACTGCTGCGGCTGCCGTGGAAGAGTTCCGCTACCGCATCGAAGGCGATCGAGTGGTGTGTTATGACAGTCTTCTGCCCGAAGCCACTGTGGGGCGTGCCGACCACACCTTTTCTTTTGCCGCTTTTGAATACGATCCGGACGAACTCGTCTTTATCCGTCGGGCAAAAGCCGAGATGGAACGCCTGCAAGCCACTACGGGACTCAACAAAGGAGGTACGTTTCATCCCAACGCCATTCATTATTCGGCCGTGCCGTGGCTCTCTTTCACCGATATGAAGCATCCCACCAATATGCGTTCGGGCGACAGCGTTCCCAAAATCTCCACCGGTAAATACTTCCGCGAAGGAGAAAGGCTGATGATGCCCGTTTCCGTCACTTGCCATCATGGATTGATGGATGGCTATCATGTAGCGCAGTTTATCGAGAAGCTCCATTTATAAACTTCGTTCTGAAAAAGACTAACCAGACTATGATATGAGAGTAAAGATACCCAGACGGGAAATCATCCTATTCTGTTCCGCCTTGCTTTTCCCCGTTGCTTCGCTGTGCGCGCAAGAAGTGGGGCAGGAGGTGAAAGAGGTCAGGCAAGACGTGGAGCAACTCCAGCAGGACGTCCGCGAACTTCGTGAAGAAGTGCGTCGATTGCAGGAAGAACTTCATGGATTCCGGCGCAACAGTTTCCCGCAATGTGGCATGGACACGGTAGCTCCTTACGTTCCCCATCGGTTCATTCACCGGTTGGGGATAGAAGCTCGGCCGCAATACGTGTTCCCCACCAATCCTTTCCTGCAAGGAGAGAACGAACGGTGGAAGCCCATCCAAAGTTCCTTTGCCGCTCATTTGAAATATTCCTTCAAGTTTCGTCCCAATACCTGTGCCGACCGTATCTACGGCGGAGCCTACCAAGGCTTCGGCTTGGCCGTCACCACCTTTGGCGACCGTAAGCAACTCGGTGATCCGGTGACGTTCTATGTCTTTCAGGGCGCACGTATCGCCCGTTTCAATCCCCGTCTTTCGCTCAATTACGAGTGGAATTTCGGCCTTTCTGCCGGATGGAAACCATACGATAACGATTACAACTCCTACAACGGAGCGGTAGGTTCACGGGTGAATGCGTATCTCAATGCAGGTATCTACCTCAATTGGTCGCTTTCCCGTTATTTCGATTTTATCATCGGCGGAGATTTTACGCATTTCTCCAACGGCAACACCAAATTCCCCAACGCAGGAGTGAACACCACCGGAGCGAAAATCGGTCTGGTGTACAACTTCAACCGTGAAGAATCCGACCTGACCAAGTCTTTGGTCAAGCCGTATATTCCCCGTTTTCCCCGTCATATCAGTTACGATCTTGTGTTGTTCGGCTCGTGGAGACGGAAAGGCGTGTATGTAGAAAGCGGGAAGCAGATAGCTTCGCCGGGCAGTTACCCCGTGGCGGGATTCAACTTTGCCCCGATGTACAACCTCAACTATAAGCTGCGATTCGGCGTCTCGCTGGACGGTGTTTATGACGGTAGTGCCAATGTGTACACCGAAGACCGGATTGTGGAGTACGATTACGATGGAGGCAGCGGCACTTCCGGACGCAGGTTTCTTGTGCCGGGCATTCAGCATCAGCTTGCTCTCGGACTTTCGGGACGGGCGGAGTATGTAATGCCGTTTTTCACCATCAATGTCGGTTTGGGAACGAATGTGCTGGGGCGTGGCGATTTGCGGGGGCTGTATCAGGTCTTTGCGTTGAAGATAGACGTGACACGTAGCTCTTTCCTTCACATCGGTTACAATCTCCAAAACTTTCAGACACCTAATTATCTGATGCTCGGCTTGGGATTCCGTTTCAATAATAAGTATCCTAAGGTGCGTCATTAGAAATGTCCGTCCGGTGGCCTGTCGAATATCAAGTAAGGAATCTCAAAATGGAAAACATTATTCAAAAAATCAGAGAAATCTATCCGGTATCCGATGAAGCGCTTCAGGCGCTTCAGGCGAATATGGAACTGCGATATTATCCTAAAGATACCTATATCGTCCAGTCGGGGGTAACAGACCGCCTGGTTTATTTCATTGAAGAGGGCATTGCCCGTTCCGTATTCCATCACAACGGACAGGACACTACTACGTGGTTCACGCTGGAAGGCGACATTACGTTCGGCATGGATTCGCTCTACTATCAGCAACCGTCGGTGGAGAGCATTGAAACGCTTTCCGATTGCAAAATCTACGTCATCCATATCGACAAGCTGAATATGCTCTACGAAACCTATATCGACATAGCCAACTGGGGGCGCATCCTGCATCAGAATGTCAACAAAGAGCTTAGCCACATGTTTGTGGAACGGCTCCAGCTTTCGCCTAAAGAACGGTATGAGCAGTTCAACCGTCGCTATCCCGGACTGATAAACCGGGTGAAGCTGAAGTATGTGGCTGCCTTTTTGGGCATTTCCATCTACACGCTTAGCCGGGTACGTGCTAAAAAATAGTTTTCGGCAGGGCTTTTTTGCTTTTAAGCAAAAGAACTTCGTTTCGCAAACCGTATCTTTGCCATCTGAAAATACTAACTAACTAATAGAAAAACAGATGTCGAACATTTCTTCTTCAGCCTTTGCAGATACCAAAGCACATTATGATCTTCTTGACGGACTTCGCGGTGTAGCGGCTCTTATGGTGATATGGTATCATGTATTCGAGGGCTATGCTTTTGCCGGTGGTGGCAATATCGAGACTCTCAACCACGGTTATCTTGCCGTGGATTTCTTCTTTATCCTTTCGGGTTTCGTGATCGGTTACGCTTATGACGACCGTTGGGGCAAGAGTCTCACCATGAAAGATTTCTTTAAACGTCGTTTGATACGTCTTCATCCGATGGTCGTTATGGGTGCCGTATTGGGTGCTATCACATTCTGTATTCAGGGTTGTGTGCAATGGGATGGAACGCATGTAGCCATCTCCATGATTATGTTGTCTCTTCTTTGCACGATATTCTTCATTCCTGCCATGCCGGGTGTGGGATATGAAGTTCGTGGCAATGGTGAGATGTTTCCGTTGAACGGTCCTTGCTGGTCGTTATTTTTCGAGTATATCGGTAATATCCTGTATGCGTTGTTCATCCGCCGCTTGTCCAACAAGGCGCTGACGGTATTTGTGGTGTTGCTGGGTGCAGCATTGGCAGCGTTTGCCGTTTTCAATGTCTCCACTTATGGAAACATAGGAGTGGGCTGGACGCTGGACGGGGTTAACTTCCTGGGCGGCTCGTTGCGTATGCTTTTCCCTTTCTCACTGGGTATGCTGATGTCGCGCAACTTCAAGCCTATGAAGGTGAAGGGTGCGTTTTGGATCTGTACCATTGCGCTGATTGCCCTGTTCTCTGTTCCTTATCTCGAAGGAATGGAGCCGCTTTGCATGAATGGTATTTATGAAGCGTTTTGTGTGATTGTGGCTTTCCCTATCATTCTTTGGATAGGAGCGTCGGGCACCACTACGGACGTGCAATCGACAAAAGTATGCAAATTTCTGGGGGATATATCCTATCCGGTTTATGTGATCCATTATCCGTTGATGTATCTGTTCTATGCATGGCTGATTGAGAATAAGCTCTATACGTTGGGCGAGACTTGGCACGTAGCCGTGTGCGTCTTTGTCTTGAGTATCGTGCTTGCTTATCTGTGCCTGAAACTGTATGACGAACCGGTACGTAAGTATTTGGCTAAACGCTTCTTGAGTAAAAAATGATAGTTTCATTGTTATGTATCTGAAAAACATTTCATAAAGCTAAAAAAAGAACTCCAACCAAGTGGCGGATAAAGTCGCATTGGTTGGAGTTTTTTGTCAATAGAATAAGTTTTCTCTTCGTCAGTAAGTGAGACTGATTCTATGTCTTTGCATTTTAGATGTGAAACGATATAGATTAATAGAGTTTTTTGCTCATCTTATAATTGGTGAGACGCATTTGATTAGCTTTTCGTTTTTGTTCTTCATCAACCTGAAAACCTTGTTTCTCGAAAAACGGTTTTGCCGTGATGCTAACCTCCGATGTTAATCTTTTCGCACCTCTTTCTCGTGCGTATGCTTCGAGATATTTATACAAAGATGTCGCAATGCCTTGATGCTGAAAGTCCTTATGGACAAACAGCGTGTGCATATATCCGTCATCGTTGACAGAGCCGAAGCCTACAATCACACCTTCTTCATTTTCTGCAACCACATAATGTTGCTCTTCGAAAAGCTCACCCCAATGTGATGTATCGTCTCCGCACGAAGCCCAGTCTGCTACTTCTTCGGCTGTATAATCTTTTCGGTTCACAGTCAGAACTGTGTGCTGATATAGCTCTTGTAGTGCTGGAATATCAGACAGGTTTACTTGGCGGATTCTATTCATCTTATCTCTAAATTTCTTATTTAGTAAACTTCTACTTTCTCTGCAATTCTCTTAGCCTTGTCGCGCAACGCATCCAAATCAGCATCGAGCGTAGCATAGCAAAGCACCACACCCATACGACGGTTGACGCGTGTAAACGGTTTGCCGAATATACGTAGATAGGTATCTTCTTCTTTGGTCACTTCTTCCAGTCCACGATATTGAGGGCGTTCCTGACTGGCAATCGGAGAGAGGATGACGGCACTTGCGCCTATCCGTTCTTGCTTGATGCCCGGAATAGGCAGACCGAGCACGGCACGTAGGTGCAATTCAAATTCATTCAGATTTTGTGTTCCTGCCAAAGTCACCATGCCGGTATCGTGCGGACGTGGAGAAAGTTCGGAGAAATAGACTCCGTTTTCATGGCTTAGGAAGAACTCAACTCCCCAAAGTCCTGCGCCTGTCAGCGCGCGGGTTACTTTTTCTGCCATCTCTTCCGCTTCTTTCAAATGAGCAGGATCGATGTGTGCAGGCTGGAAACTTTCGCGATAGTCGCCACCTTTCTGCACGTGTCCGATAGGGGGGCAGAACAGGGTGGGGCCGTTCTTTTGAGTAACGGTGAGCAGGGTGATTTCGCTGTCGAATTTGATAAATTCTTCAATGATAAGTTCGCGGATATCGCCACGGCTTCCGCTGCATCCGTATTCCCAGGCGTGTTCAAGTTCGTCGGCACTCTTCACCAGCGACTGTCCTTTACCGGAGGATGACATCAACGGTTTAACGACACAAGGGAAACCGATTTTAGCGGCAGCTTCTTTCAGTTCGTCCAATGTTTTGGCGTAGAAGTATTTGGCTGTTTTCAGTCCGAGCTCTTTGGCGGCAAGGTCGCGGATAGCTTTACGATTCATCGTGAAGTTCACGGCACGGGCGCTGGGCACTACCTGTATGCCTTCTTTTTCGAAGTCATACAAACGTTCTGTGCGGATCGCTTCAATCTCCGGAACGATAATGTCCGGCTGGTGTTTCTTTACGACACGCTCCAGTTCTTCACCGTTCAGCATATCGAATACTTCAAATTCATCAGCCACTTGCATAGCAGGTGCTCCCGCGTATGAGTCGCAGGCAATGATGTGTTGACCTTTACGTTGAGCTGAAATTACAAATTCTTTTCCTAGTTCTCCGGAACCGAGTAACAGTATTTTCTTCATCATTTTGAGTGTTTTATATTAGTGGTGCAAAATTACAGCAAAAAAATGAGATAATAATTGTATAGGCGTTGATTATATTTCTCTTTTATATAAATAAGGAATAGTCTTCTATATAATATAAGGTGCAATGTAAATCCTGCATGAAAAACTTTCGTGCAGGATTTGGTGTTTTCTTTAGTTGAAAAGCGTATCCTTGAAAAAGACAACCAGAACCTCCTGAAAATTGCTGTGAATTTTAGTGCGGAGACGCGAAATATAGAGAAATGGATCGTAGAAAAATAGAAAATACGGCTTTAAACTTTCTTAAGGAAAACATGAAAAAACAGCGTTCGCTGTGTTCGAGCACAAAACTAGTTGTCTGTGCTACTATTTTGTATTACGGCTAAATCCTTGATTTAAAACAAAGAGAAAGGAAACTGGACACGGAAATCCGGTTTATTGATAGATTATTATCCTAAAACTAATTTTGCTGTTGATTTGTAATAGAAATTTGTCCGAATTGGTCAATTTGTAGTCTTTACAGGTCTAATAAGTGTTATCGAACGACAAATTATAAAAAAGGAGTAACAATGATACAGAATTGTTTCTACATTTGTGCAGTTGTTTCTTTAACTATTTCTAGTGGTAGAAGTTTCTAGGATATAGAAAATAGTTGAACAAAAAATTAATTCAACTGTTTATTATAATATTGAAATTAGGTAAAACGCGAAAATGTTTATCCCTTATCATATTATAAGGTCAAAAAGGAGAGAAAAGAATAATATAAATAAAAGAGATTGCTTATGTCACAGATTATCGGACATATCTCGCAGGTCATCGGCCCTGTGGTCGATGTGTACTTTGAAGGTACGGATGCGGAACTGGTGCTGCCAAGCATCCACGATGCACTGGAGATAAAGAGGCCAAACGGCAAAATACTGGTTGTAGAAGTTCAGCAACATATCGGCGAAAATACGGTGCGTACCGTAGCAATGGATAGTACCGACGGACTTCAGAGAGGCATGAAAGTGTATCCCACCGGAGGCCCGATCACTATGCCGATAGGCGAACAGATTAAAGGACGACTGATGAACGTAGTCGGTGATTCGATCGACGGTATGAAAGGACTCAACCGCGACGGTGCGTATTCCATTCACCGGGACCCCCCTAAATTTGAGGATTTGACAACTGTGCAAGAGGTGCTCTTCACGGGTATCAAAGTGATCGACCTGCTCGAACCGTATGCCAAAGGTGGTAAAATCGGTTTGTTCGGCGGCGCCGGTGTGGGAAAAACCGTATTGATCCAGGAACTTATCAATAATATCGCCAAGAAACATAACGGATTCTCCGTATTTGCCGGAGTAGGTGAACGTACCCGTGAAGGTAACGACTTGCTGCGCGAAATGATCGAATCCGGCGTTATCCGCTACGGCGAAGCATTCAAGGAAAGCATGGAGAAAGGTCACTGGGATCTTTCGAAAGTAGATTATAACGAACTGGAGAAATCGCAAGTGTCGCTGATTTTCGGCCAGATGAACGAACCTCCGGGCGCACGTGCTTCTGTGGCACTGTCCGGACTGACGGTAGCGGAATCTTTCCGCGACGCCGGTAAAGAAGGTGAGAAACGCGATATCCTGTTCTTTATCGATAATATCTTCCGTTTCACGCAAGCAGGTTCGGAAGTGTCCGCCCTTTTGGGACGTATGCCCTCCGCCGTTGGTTACCAGCCTACGCTGGCCACGGAAATGGGTGCGATGCAGGAACGTATCACGTCTACCCGCAAAGGTTCTATCACCTCCGTACAAGCGGTGTATGTGCCTGCCGATGACTTGACCGACCCGGCTCCTGCAACGACTTTCAGCCACTTGGACGCAACTACCGTACTCGACCGTAAGATCACCGAGTTGGGTATCTATCCGGCTGTCGACCCGTTGGCATCTACGTCACGTATCCTCGACCCGCACATTGTAGGCCAGGAACATTACGACATAGCGCAACGCGTAAAACAAATCTTGCAGCGTAACAAGGAATTGCAGGATATTATCTCTATCCTCGGTATGGAAGAACTCTCGGAAGAAGACAAGATGGTAGTGAACCGCGCCCGCCGTGTGCAGCGTTTCCTTTCGCAACCGTTTGCCGTAGCCGAACAGTTTACAGGTGTTCCGGGTGTGATGGTGGGTATTGAAGATACCATCAATGGATTCAAGATGATTCTGGACGGAGAAGTGGATTATCTTCCCGAACAGGCTTTCCTGAATGTCGGCACGATTGAGGAAGCAATAGAGAAAGGTAAGAAATTGCTGGAACAGGCGAAAAAATAAAAATATAGAGTGATGAAAGAACTGCATTTGAGTATAGTATCGCCCGAAAAGAGCATATTCGACGGAGATGTGAAGATTGTCACATTGCCGGGCATGATCGGTTCGTTTTCTATTCTGCCGGGGCATGCGCCCATTGTATCGTCGCTGAAAGCGGGAACGTTGAGTTATACGACGATGGAGGGAGAAGAGCACACGATGGATATTCAGGGCGGTTTTGTTGAAATGAGTGACGGCACGGTTTCTGCCTGTGTTTCCTGACGGAAGCCTTCCGGCACAAAGACCAAGTATCTAAAGATTGAAAAAAACGAGATAATAACCTTACAGAAAAACACAGTAACATGATGAATATTAGTAAAACTAAACGGAACTTTATCTGTTGGCATACCTTATTTGCAGTGATTAGTGCGGCGCTCGGAGCTGTTATCCTACACTTCGCTCTGCCGGGGCATTATTTCGGAGGGTATCCGTTTATACCGGTTTATTTTTACTTCTTCGGGTTGGCCAGCATCTATATGTTCGACGCTTGCCGGCGGCACGCTCCGCAGAGATTGTTACTGTTGTATTTGGCAATGAAGATGATAAAGATGATTCTTTCGCTGATTCTGGTCTTGATTTATTGCCTTGCTGTACGCGAAGAAGCCAAAGCTTTTTTACTGACGTTTATCTCGTTCTATTTGATATATCTGATATTCGAAACCTGGTTTTTCTTCTCTTTTGAGATGAACCAGAAACGGAAAAAGAAAAATAAGAAGAAACATGAAACAGTTGCATAACATAGTAGCTCCGTTGATTCTGTTCTGCCTGATGGCAGCGGTCAGTTTGCCGGTTCTTGCGCAAGAGCAAGAGGGGGAAGCGGTGGCGCAGCAGACGCAGGACGAAATTACTCCGAAGGAGGAACAGGAGAACACGGTTGATGTGAAAGAAATTGTGTTCGGTCATATCGGCGACTCCTACGAATGGCATATTACAACATGGGGTAACACGCATATTACTATACCGTTACCTATTATTGTTTATAGTAGCACTTCAGGTTGGCACACGTTCCTTTCTTCCCGTCTCGAAGAGAATGGAGGTACGTATGAAGGACTTTCCATCGCTCCCGCAGGAAGCAAGTATGAAGGCAAACTGGTAGAGTATGACGCCGCAGGCGAACAGGTTCGCCCCTGGGATATCTCCATTACGAAAGTGACGTTTGCCTTGTTGTTCAACAGCGTATTGTTGCTCGTTATCGTGTTGTGCGTGGCACACTGGTACAGGAAGCGTCCGCAAGGAGCCAAAGCACCGGGAGGATTTATCGGATTCATGGAGATGTTCATCATGATGGTGAACGACGACATCATCAAGAGTTGTGTCGGACCCAACTACCGGAAGTTCGCGCCATATCTGCTGACAGCGTTCTTTTTCATCTTTATCAATAACATGATGGGATTGATTCCGTTCTTCCCCGGAGGCGCGAATGTGACGGGAAATATCGCTATCACGATGGTGCTGGCGGTCTGCACGTTCCTTGCAGTCAATATCTTCGGTACGAAACATTACTGGAAAGATATTTTCTGGCCCGATGTACCTTGGTGGCTGAAAGTGCCTGTGCCGATGATGCCGTTCATCGAGTTCTTCGGAATCTTTACGAAACCGTTTGCTTTGATGATCCGTCTTTTTGCCAATATGCTGGCCGGACACATGGCGATGCTGGTGCTCACCTGCCTGATCTTTATCTCGGCAAGCATGGGGCCTGCGCTGAACGGCACGCTCACGGTGGCTTCCGTATTGTTCAACATCTTTATGAATGCGCTTGAACTGCTGGTGGCTTTCATCCAGGCTTACGTATTTACGATGTTGTCGGCAGTGTTTATCGGACTGGCACAGGAAGGAGCCAAAGTGAAAACAGAAGAATAATCAATGAAACGCGGTGAAAACGTGACTGAACGAATACGGAATAAACGCGCGGAATGAGGAATTAAATAATAAAAACAAGAGAAAATATAAACCATTTTAAAACTGAAAATTATGTTACTATCAGTATTGTTACAAGCCACTGCAGCAGCAGTAGGAGTTAGTAAATTAGGTGCAGCTATCGGTGCAGGTCTTGCAGTAATCGGAGCTGGTTTGGGTATTGGTAAGATTGGTGGTTCGGCAATGGAAGCTATCGCACGCCAGCCGGAAGCATCGGGAGACATTCGTATGAACATGATTATCGCCGCCGCCTTGATTGAAGGTGTGGCCCTGTTGGCGGTAGTAGTTTGTCTGTTGGTGTTCTTCCTCTAATCAGGTATATAACAAGCGAATTTCGCAGGCGTAAAACCCTGTTTCTAAATGGGGGAGATCCTCATGCAATGGGCAGCCGCGAAATCGTAAATTGTAAATCGTAAAATCGTAAATAAAGATTATGTCATTACTATTACCTGATAGTGGCCTGCTGTTCTGGATGTTTCTCTCATTCGGGATTGTGTTCGTGATATTGGCGAAATACGGCTTCCCCGTCATCATCAAGATGGTGGAAGGCCGTAAGACCTATATCGACCAGTCTTTGGAGGTGGCGAGGGAAGCTAATGCCCAGTTGTCTAAACTGAAACAAGAAGGCGACGCATTGGTGGCAGCCGCCAACAAAGAGCAAGGACGCATCTTGAGGGAAGCAATGGAAGAACGTGACAAGATTGTTCACGAGGCCCGTAAACAAGCCGAAATTGCCGCACAAAAAGAACTTGATGCGGTGAAACAACAAATCCAGATGGAGAAAGACGAAGCAATCCGCGACATCCGTCGCCAGGTGGCCGTGCTTTCTGTTGACATCGCCGAGAAAGTGCTCCGTAAGAGTCTTGAGGACAAGGATGTACAGATGGGCATGATCGACCGCATGCTGGATGAAGTACTAACCCCGAATAAGAACTAAGGAAGATGGAAGTCGGAATACTCTCAATGCGTTATGCAAAAGCTATCATTGAATACGCACAGGAAAAAGGTCTGGAAGACAGGTTGTATCAGGAGTTTCTGACCCTGTCGCACAGCTTTTGTGAACAGCCCGGTCTGCGCGAAGCGCTTGATAATCCCGTCATCACGACCAAGGAAAAGTTGGCGTTAGTCTGCACAGCTGCCGATGGTGACGGTAAATCGACCAGAGAGTTTGTCCAATTTATCACTTTGGTACTGCGAAACAGGCGTGAAGGCTATCTGCAATTTATCAGCCTGATGTATCTGGATCTCTACCGGAAGTTGAAACATATTGGCGTAGGAAAGCTGATTACAGCCGTTCCTGTCAATAAGGAAACAGAAGACCGGATCCGGTCGGCTGCCGCACATATCCTGCATGCTCAGATGGAGCTGGAAACGGTGATAGATCCTTCTATCGAAGGTGGGTTTATCTTTGATATCAACGACTATCGGTTGGATGCAAGCGTTGCCACGCAGTTGAAGCGAGTGAAACAACAATTTATTGATAAGAATAGGAGAATTGTATAATGTCTGAAAATATAAGAGTAAGCGAAGTATCCGATATATTGCGCAAGCAGCTCGAAGGAATCAATGCCAATGTGCAACTTGACGAAATCGGTACGGTGCTCCAGGTGAGTGACGGCGTAGTGCGTATCTATGGACTACGGAACGCCGAGGCCAATGAATTGCTGGAGTTTGACAATGGTATCAAAGCAATCGTGATGAACCTCGAAGAGGACAACGTGGGTGCTGTACTGTTGGGCCCGACGGACAAAATCAAAGAAGGATTCGTCGTGAAGCGTACCAAACGTATCGCCTCCATCCGTGTAGGAGAGGGCATGCTGGGACGTGTGATTGACCCGCTGGGCGAACCGCTCGACGGCAAAGGATTGATTGGCGGCGAACTGTATGATATGCCTTTGGAACGGAAAGCTCCGGGAGTAATCTATCGTCAGCCTGTGAACCAGCCGTTGCAGACCGGATTGAAGGCTGTGGACGCCATGATTCCTATCGGCCGCGGACAGCGTGAGTTGATTATCGGCGACCGCCAGACGGGAAAGACTGCCATTGCGATTGATACGATTATCAACCAACGCACTAACTTCCTGGCAGGCGACCCTGTATATTGTATCTATGTAGCTATCGGTCAGAAGGGTTCTACCGTTGCTTCTATCGTTAATACGCTTCGTGAGTATGGAGCGCTGGACTACACGGTGGTTGTAGCTGCCACGGCTGGTGACCCGGCTGCGTTGCAGTATTACGCTCCGTTTGCAGGTGCTGCCATCGGCGAGTATTTCCGTGATACCGGCCGTCATGCGTTGGTGGTTTATGATGACCTTTCCAAACAGGCGGTGGCTTATCGTGAGGTTTCGCTGATTCTTCGCCGTCCGTCCGGTCGTGAGGCTTATCCGGGTGATATCTTCTATCTGCACTCCCGTCTGTTGGAACGTGCTGCCAAGATTATCAGTCAGGAAGAAGTGGCACGCGAAATGAACGATCTCCCGGAAAGTCTGAAGGGGATTGTGAAAGGTGGCGGCTCGCTCACAGCATTGCCTATCATCGAAACGCAAGCAGGTGACGTATCGGCTTATATCCCGACGAACGTGATTTCTATCACCGACGGACAGATATTCCTTGAGACTGACTTGTTCAACCAGGGTACGCGTCCGGCTATCAACGTCGGTATCTCCGTATCCCGTGTAGGTGGTAACGCGCAGATTAAGGCTATGAAGAAGGTGGCCGGAACATTGAAGATTGACCAGGCGCAATATCGCGAGTTGGAAGCCTTCTCTAAGTTCAGCAGCGACATGGACCCGATTACTGCCCTGACTATTGATAAAGGACGTAAGAACGGACAATTATTGATTCAACCGCAATACAGCCCGATGCCCGTAGAGCAGCAGATTGCTATCCTCTACTGTGGTACGCACGGACTTCTACATGATGTCCCATTGGATAAGGTGCAGGACTTTGAACGCAGTTTCATCGAATCTCTGCAACTGAACCACCAGGAGGATGTATTGGACATACTGAAAACGGGCGTGATCGACGATAACGTGATTAAAGCTATCGAAGAGACTGCCGCTATGGTGGCGAAACAGTACTTATAATAGTGATTAGTTGGTTAGTGATAAGTGATTAGCTTACTGTCACCAACCACTAACCGCCAATTATTAATCACTATCACCAACTATTAATAATTAACCACTAACCACTAAAAAAAATGGCTTCACTGAAAGAAGTAAAAACCAGAATAAATTCGGTAAAAAGTACCCGAAAAATCACTTCAGCAATGAAGATGGTGGCTTCTGCCAAATTACACAAGGCACAAGGAGCCATTGAGAATATGCTGCCTTATCAGAAGAAGTTGAACAAGATTCTGACCAACTTCCTAAGCGCTGACCTGCCCATCGAATCTCCTTATGTGCAGGAGCGTGAAGTGAAACGTGTAGCAATCGTCGTCTTTTCTTCAAACACTTCTCTTTGTGGTGCTTTCAACGCCAACGTCATCAAAATGATGATGCAAACGATCGGAGAGTTCCGCACCCTGGGACAGGATAATATCTTGATATTCTCAATTGGCAAGAAGGTGGATGAAGCGGTCAAACGAATGGGATTCAAACCGCAGGAGACTTCTCCGACGCTCTCCGACAAACCGACGTATCAGGAGGCTGCCGAATTGGCTCACCGACTAATGGATATGTATGTGGCAGGAGAAGTAGACCGCGTGGAAATAATCTATCATCACTTCAAGTCAATGGGGGTACAGATTCTTCTCCGGGAGACGTATCTCCCCATTGATATGACGAATGTGGTAAGTGAAGAGGACAGAATGAATAAGGAGGAGGTAGAGGAGCATGAAATTGCCAATGATTATATCATCGAACCGAACGCGGAAGAATTGATCGCCAGCTTAATACCAACAGTATTGAGCCAGAAGATTTTTACCGCTGCCGTCGACTCTAATGCATCGGAACATGCTGCACGTACCCTAGCTATGCAAGTGGCTACGGACAATGCAAACGAGCTGATTCAGGATTTGACAAAGCAGTACAATAAGAGTCGTCAGCAAGCAATTACGAATGAGTTGCTGGATATTGTAGGGGGGACAATGAAATAGATTCCAAGGATTAATAACAATATTTTTTGATTCGGTATCCCATTTTTAAGATAAGCCTTAAAAATGGGATATTTGTATATATATTTGTGGCATAATTAGGCTTGATTATGGGTTTATGCCTAGACAAAACAAACTTAAAAATATATATAGATTATGAGAATTAAGCATTTATTGAACTTTTTCGTTGCAACGGTATTTATCGGTGTGGCAGTAGGATGTGCAGAAAAGGATTTGTATGATCCTAATTATGGGAAAGAACCTGTAAAAGGTCCTGAAGAATATTTTGGATTCGAAACACGTGGAGATGTGTCGCTTGATGTGAATTATGCATTACCCGGATTTGCGGCTCTTATTGAAGTCTATGACATTGATCCGATGGAAATTGTGGATAATACACCTGTAAAAAAACAAGGAGTGGAAGCTTTATTCAAGATTTACACAGATGAAAGCGGAAAGTTTAATGGAAAGATGAATATTCCCACTTCTGTAAAATCGATATACCTATATACGGAAAGTTGGGGATTGCCAAGGTGTATGCCATTGGAAATAAAGGATGGTATGGTTAGTTTTGATATGTCAAATATAGGAGCTTCTACTGTAAAAGCAAAAAATAATACACGGTCTTATGGTTTTCAAGGGACGGTTCCTTATGTCTTGAATGGAAATAATAAACTATATTCCTTATGTAAATGGGGAGAGGGAGGAAGTCTTGACAGTAAATATATGTCATTTGAAGAGAACGTTGGTGATGAAACGGTTGGAAGTTTGACGCAACGTTTGAAGAATTTCTTTAATCCTGATGGAATAGCGAATGTTGATAATATGAATTTAGTCACCCAATCCAGAACTACAAATATTACGGTAACACAAGATGGGACTGCATTGGATGTTATTTTCCTGAATCGGGATGCCATGTATAATAATTCGTTCGGGTATTATTATTATAAAACATCTAAGGAACCTGATATGCGCGGAATGTCAGATATGAAGAAGTATATCATATTTCCAAATGTTTCTTTCTCTGTATATGGAGGTCAGTTGCCTATTTTGAAATGTGGCAGTAAAGTACGTTTGCTCTATTTTGATGAACAAGGTAATGCTAAAGAGGAATTTCCAGCCGGTTATACGGTAGGATGGTTTATGTATGCTGATGGATATAATCAGAGTGAGAATGAAATTGATATAACAAAACAAGTTGCATCAGGTTTCTCTAATTTATTAGCTTCTAATCAGGTGTTGGGACAGCAGCGACAGAATTTTGTATCTGTAAAGGACGAGACAAGCGGCAAGGTTATTATCGGAGTAGAAGATGGGGCAAATAATAGTTATTGTGATCTTTTATTCTATGTAAATGCATCAAAAACTATTGAGGAACCCAATGACAGACCTGTTATAACTCCGGATGATGGAAATGAACCAGAAAAACCGGATGTAACTGAAACGAAGACCGGTACATTAGCTTTTGAAGATATATGGCCTGGCGGTGGAGATTATGATATGAATGACGTAATCGTAGAATATAATCGTGCCGTATCTTTTGATAAAAAGAACCAGGTAACTAAAATTGTAGATACATTTACTCCTGTACATGATGGTGCAGTGTTTGCGAATGCTTTTGCTTATCAGGTAGATAAGGGACAATTCGGTAAAATGACTTTTTCCGCTACTACGGAAGGGATACATACGGAATCTGCAACATCTTCTATTATTGTTTGTCCGAATGTGAAGCAAGCTATTCAAAAGGTATATACTATAACCCGTGAATTTACAGGCGGTTCTTTCAATAAGAAAGATTTAAAGTCATATAATCCTTATATCATAGTGAAGTATGCCGAAGGGCAAAAAGGTCGTACAGAAGTGCATCTGCCTAAGCATGAGGCAACATCTCTTGCGGACTTGTCTTTAGCAGGTACTCAAAAGGATGCTTATTACATAGATAAAGAAGGAGCTTATCCGTTTGCTATTGATATTCCTATCTTGAACTTTATTTCAGTAACTGAAAAAAAGAGTATTGATACCGAATATCCTAACTTTAAAGCTTGGGCAGATTCTAAAGGAGAAAAATATACGGATTGGTATAACAATCATGTAAATTAACTCTCAAAGCATATAACACAACATTTGGTGTTTTTATTGTTCTCTCGTCCCGGTCGTTATTTAATGAAAACGACCGGGACTTTCTTTTATCCGATTGCTTCTCATCTCTACCAGAAAAAGTTTGCTACTTTTATTTCAATCTCTATATAGTTTTCTGTACCTTTGCACAAAACGTGCGACAAGAGGTCTCACAAGTAATTGTTCAGCATCATGTCTGAACCT
>NZ_QTLK01000030.1:73975-75353 GCF_003602705.1 Bacteroides sp. AM16-13 | reverse complement strand
CGTTATATGGTGATGCGTGGTGAAAGCACTCCTGCCGTTATTCCTGACGAGCAGATGGCGCGTTTCCGTTTCATGCTCGATTATTCCGAAGAAGCAGTCTGTATGAATGATACTCCACTAGCGCGTGGTGAGAAAGTTCGTGTGATAAAAGGTCCTTTGAGCGGCCTTGTTGGCGAACTCGTGACTGTCGGGGGTAAGAGTAAGATTGCCGTTCGTTTAAATATGCTTGGCTGTGCTTGTGTAGATATGCCAATCGGTTATGTAGAACCTACAAAGATTAGTAATGACGACACAAAAAAACTTTAACGTATTTCTATTCATTCTACTGTTAGGAGTTTTTTCTCCTTTGATGGCTCAAAATATGAGCGATTCTCAAGTCTTGGAATATGTCAAAGAGGGGATTAGACAAGGGAAAGAACAAAAACAATTAGCCTCAGAACTTGCACGTAAGGGCGTGACCAAGGAACAGGCTATGCGTGTGAAGCAGCTTTATGAGCAGCAGAACAATGTCAATGCTTCCAACGCTACTGGTACGGATGTCAATGAATCACGCTTACGTGAAGAAATGAAGGAGAACACCTCCGATATGCTGGAAGACTATCCGAGTACTCAAGACCTTGAACGTAGTAATCAGGTTTTCGGACGTAACATCTTCAATACCCGTAACCTGACTTTTGAACCCAGTGTCAACATCGCCACCCCTTTAAATTACCGTCTCGGTCCCGGTGATGAAGTGATTATCGACATCTGGGGAGCCAGCCAGAACACTATCCGCCAACAGATTTCTCCTGATGGCACTATCAACATTCAGAAAATAGGTCCCGTCAACCTGAACGGCCTGACTATTGCTGAAGCCAATGACTATCTCAAAAAAACATTAAACAAGATATATAATGGTCTTAATAATACGAATGACCCCACTTCTGACATCCGTCTGACTCTGGGTAGCATCCGTACTATTCAAATTAATGTGATGGGTGAAGTAGTCCAGCCGGGCACTTACTCTCTTTCTTCCTTTTCTACTGTATTCCATGCACTTTATCGTGCAGGAGGTGTGAGTGACATAGGTAGCCTTCGCAATGTCCAGCTGGTACGTAACGGTAAGAGCATCGCCACGATTGACGTCTACCAATTTATCATGAAAGGCAACATTCAGGATGACATTCGTCTGCAGGAAGGTGATGTCGTGATTGTTCCCGCCTATGACGTATTGGTTAAGATTGACGGAAAAGTGAAACGCCCCATGCGTTTCGAAATGAAGAAGGATGAAAACTTATCTACGCTTATCAGTTATGCCGGTGGATTTGACGCTGACGCCTACACCCGTTCTTTGCGTGTCGTACGCCAAAACGGACAGGAGTATGAAGTAAATACAGTT
>NZ_QTLK01000030.1:0-73965 GCF_003602705.1 Bacteroides sp. AM16-13 | reverse complement strand
CGCCAAAACGGACAGGAGTATGAAGTAAATACAGTTAAAGACCTTGATTATAGTGTCTATAAAATGCGGAATGGTGATGTTGTGACTGCCGAGGCTATCCTTAACCGCTTCACTAATAAGCTTGAAATCCGTGGTGCCGTTTACCGTCCCGGTATCTACCAGCTAAACGGTAAACTGAATACCGTCCGCGAATTGGTGAACGAAGCCCAAGGACTGACGGGTGATGCTTTCTTGAATCGTGCTGTCCTTTATCGTCAACGTGAGGATCTTACTACTGAAGTTATCCCTGTTGACATTAAAGCCATCATGGATGGTACTTCTCAAAATATCATCCTGGCGAAAAACGACATTCTTTATATTCCCAGTATCCATGATTTGGAAGATAGGGGAGATGTTGTAATCCACGGCGAAGTGGCCAAACCTGATTCCTATCCTTATGCTGACAACATGACTCTTGAAGACTTGATCATTCAGGCCGGAGGCTTGCGTGAGGCCGCTTCTGTTGTTCGTGTGGATGTATCGCGTAGAATCAGGAATCCCCATAGTACAGTGGATAATGATACGATTGGTCGGACGTATACATTCTCCCTGAAAGAAGGTTTTGTCGTCGACGGCACACCGGGTTTCGTACTTCAACCTTATGATGAGGTTTATGTTCGTCGTAGTCCGGGTTATCAGGCTCAGCAGAATGTAGCCGTTGAAGGTGAAATCCTGTTCGGAGGGTCTTACGCCATGACCAGTCGTGAAGAACGTCTTTCAGATTTGATCAATAAAGCGGGAGGTGCTACGAATTATGCCTATTTACGTGGTGCAAAGTTAACCCGTGTAGCTAATGCAAGTGAAAAGAAACGTATGGTTGATGTAATCCGCCTAATGAGTAGACAGTTGGGAGAAGCTATGATTGACTCTTTAGGTATTCGTGTAGAAGATCATTTTACAGTCGGCATTGATTTGGAAAAAGCACTGGCCAATCCTGGCAGTACAGCGGATATTGTCTTGCGTGAGGGTGACGTGATTTCCATTCCGAAGAACAATAATACGGTCACGATCAATGGTGCTGTGATGGTTCCAAATACAGTTTCTTATATAAAGGGTGAGAATATAGATTATTACCTGAATCAGGCTGGTGGTTATTCTGAAAATGCAAAGAAGAGTAAGAAATTTATCGTATACATGAATGGCCAGGTAACTAAAGTGAAGGGTAGTGGTAAGAAACAGATTGAACCGGGTTGTGAGATAATTGTGCCTAGTAAAGCTAAGAAGAATACCAATATTGGTAACATTTTGGGTTATGCTACTTCTTTCAGTTCGTTGGGTATGATGATTGCCTCTATTGCTAATTTAATCAAGAAATAACGAATACTTTATAATACCTTTATTTATGTCTACTTTGATGGAACAAACATCTGAAAAGGAAACAAAGCAGTTGCACAATAATCACAATGACGAGGGGCTTGAAATCGATTTGATGGATCTTCTTCGTAAGGTTATAGGTATTCGTAAGAAGATCTATAAAGCGGCCGGTATCGGACTGATAATTGGTGTTATTGTTGCGATAAGTATCCCTAAGCAGTATACGGTTGAAGTTACTCTTTCTCCGGAAATGGGTAATAACAAAGGTGGTGGTTTATCCGGTTTGGCTGCTTCCTTTTTAGGAAGTGGAGTTTCTATGGGAGATGGAACCGATGCCTTGAATGCTTCCTTATCTGCAGATATCGTCTCTTCTACTCCCTTCTTGTTGGAACTTTCTAATATGAAAGTACCTGTATCAGGGAGTGAGAAAATCTCTTTAAGTTCTTATTTGAATGAAGAGTCATCCCCATGGTGGGGTTATGCACCTCGATTTCCTCGCATGGTAATTGGTGGAGTAAAGTCCTTGTTTACAGCAAATGAGGATGAATCCATATCTTCCGATAAAGTAAGTCGGGGGACCATTGAATTATCCAAAAAGGAGTTTCAGAAGATTGAATCACTAAAGAAAAAGATTGCTGCTTCTGTAGATAAGAAAACCTCTATGACTACCGTTTCTGTGACTTTGCAGAGTCCTAAGGTTGCTGCAGTTGTTGCTGACTCTGTAGTTAAGAAATTGCAGGAATATATAATAGACTACCGTACCTTCAAGGCAAAAGAGGATTGTATTTATTTGGAGAAACTCTTCAAGGAACGTCAGCAAGAATATTATGCTGCTCAGAAGAAATATGCCGATTATATGGACTCTCATGACAATATCATTTTGCAGAGTGTTCGTACCGAACAGGAACGTTTGCAGAATGACATGAGTTTGGCTTACCAGGTATATAGTCAGGTTACCAGTCAGCTTCAGGTTTCCAGAGCTAAAGTTCAGGAAGAAAAACCAGTGTTTGCTGTTGTAGAACCTGCTGTTGTCCCCTTGGAACCTTCGGGAACCAGTAGAAAGGTATATGTTTTAGCTTTTATTTTCCTATCAGTTTGTATTGTAATCTCTTGGAATTTGTTCGGGAAAGATCTCCTAAATAAGTTCAAAGAAGTATATGCCTAAAATCAATTTTTAATGTGATATGGTATCAACCACCAGTCAAATCAATAAATTTATAGAATTTGTAGCAGTTCTGGGAGATCTGATCATTCTGAATCTGGTATTGTTTTTTCTCCTTTTCTTTTGGGAAGAAGTATTTGTCTCTTTACCTTTTTCTTGTAGGGTTTCCTGGATGATGACTTCGTTAAGTCTTTGCTATCTGGCCTGTTCGAGCTCCCGTGGGAGGGTTTGGGATAGTCGGGGAATTCGCCCTGACCAACTAGTATTGCGCGTGTTGAAGAATATTATAGCTTTTTCCATCTTTTGGGCATGTATCATGACTTTTAGTGGAATCTCTATCTATTCTCCTCTTTTCTTTGTCGCTTATTTCTCTTTCCTCTTTGTCATCTTAAGTATTTATCGCATTATTATTCGTCATTTTCTGATAGTCTATTGTGCTAAGGGCAAGCATAGACGTTATGCTGTTTTTATAGGTGGTGGCAATAATATGCAGGTATTGTATGAGGAGATGGAAAGTTCTCTGGCGTCTTCTCTATATGAAGTCGTGGGTTATTTTGATATAAAACCGAATGATACCCTTTCTTCCCAATGTTCTTATTTGGGTAATCCTGACGGTTTTTCAGATTTTATGTCTGCACACCCGGGTATCAAGCATGTCTTTTGTTCTCTGTCGATGGAGGAAGGGCGTTATAATTTTTCTATCATGAATCATTGTGAAAACCATTTGCTTTATTTTCATGGTGTTCCTAATGTATGTAAAGGTTTTCCTCGTCGTATCTGGCACAGTATGGTTGGCAATATGCCTATTTTGAATCTGCGTTATGAGCCTTTGGGTAAGATGGAGAATCGTATATTGAAGCGGATATTTGATATTGTTTTCTCTGGTCTTTTTCTGGTTACTATTTTTCCTTTTGTTTATCTCATAGTAGGTAGTATCATAAAGCTGACTTCTCCCGGTCCTGTATTCTTTAAACAAATGCGTACAGGTTTGAATGGTGTGGATTTTGTGTGTTACAAATTCCGTTCCATGAAAGTGAATGATGAAGCTGACAGTAAACAGGCTACGGCTGATGATCCCCGTAAAACAAGATTTGGAGATTTCCTCCGTCGTTCTAATATAGACGAACTTCCTCAGTTTATCAATGTCTTTAAGGGTGATATGTCGATAGTCGGTCCCCGTCCACATATGTTGGCCCATACAGAGACTTATGCCCGTTTGATTGATAAATATATGGTGCGGCATTTTATAAAACCTGGGGTGACCGGCTGGGCTCAAACACATGGTTTCCGTGGTGAAACGAGGGAACTTTCACAGATGGAGGAACGTGTTAAGGCTGATATTTGGTATATGGAGCACTGGACAATGTTGCTTGACATATATATCATTTATAAGACCGTGGCGAATGTAGTTGTAGGAGAAAAGAACGCATATTAAAGTATCTTTACAAGTAAAACATCTTAAATATATATTACTAAATATATCTGCTTATGAATAAAAAAGAAACCCTGAAGCAACAAATTCTTCAGTTATCTCGTGAATATTATAATGAGGTTCATCGAGACTCCAAAGTCTTTGAACCAGGGAAAAGTTTTGTAAATTATGGTGGTCGTTTTTTTGATGCTGAAGAACTCGTTAATTTGATTGATTCCTCTTTGGACTTCTGGCTTACAGCAGGACCTTGGGCTCATAAATTCGAGAAACGTTTTGCAGACTGGTTGGGGGTTAAATATTGTTCGCTGACAAATTCCGGGTCTTCTGCAAATTTATTAGCATTTATGACATTGACTTCTCCACTATTGGGGGAGCGTCGTATAAAAAAAGGTGATGAGGTTATAACAGTAGCTTGTGGATTTCCAACTACTGTAACGCCTATCATTCAGTATGGTGCGATTCCAGTATTTGTAGATGTAACGATTCCGGAGTATAATATAGATATAACTCAACTGGAAACTGCTTATTCTGATAAAACCAAAGCTGTCATGATTGCCCATTCGTTGGGTAATCCTTTCGATTTACAGTCGGTAAAAGATTTTTGTGATCGTCATCATCTTTGGTTAGTTGAAGATAATTGTGATGCCTTGGGTTCAGAATATACCATTAATGGTGAAACGAGAAAGACAGGGACCATCGGTCATATTGGTACTAGCAGTTTTTACCCACCACATCACATGACAATGGGTGAGGGTGGTGCTGTGTACACAAATGATCCATTGCTTAATAAGATAACCAATTCTTTCCGTGATTGGGGGCGTGATTGCTGGTGTGTAGGTGGTGTAGATAATACTTGCAAGTATCGTTTCAGTAAACAATTTGGTGAGTTGCCTGTAGGTTATGATCATAAATATGTTTATTCTCATTTGGGTTATAATTTAAAGCTAACCGATATGCAAGCGGCTATTGGTTGCGCCCAATTGGATAAGTTGGACAGTATAGTATTGGCTCGTAGAAAGAATTTCCAGACTTTACTTGACGGTCTGAATGATACGGAAGGACTAATACTTCCTGAACCTCAAAAGAACTCTAATCCTAGCTGGTTTGGTTTTCTTATTTCAGTGAAAGAAGATGCAGGGTTCACCCGTAATGAATTATCAGAATATTTGGAGAGCAAGAAAATACAAACCCGTAATCTTTTTGCAGGAAACCTGTTGAAACATCCGGCTTTTAATGAAATGCGACAAAACGGTGACGGTTATCGTGTTGTCGGTGATTTGAAAGGTACAGATTTTATATTGAATAATACTTTCTGGATTGGAGTTTACCCGGGTATGACTGAAGAAATGCTCCAATATATGATTTCCACAATCAAGGAATTTGTTACATCCCGTAAAGCGTAGAGAATAATGAAAGCAGTCATTTTCGCAGGAGGTTTTGGAACCCGTTTGAGTGAGGCTACCAATCTTATTCCCAAACCGATGGTTGAAATAGGTGGAAAGCCTATTCTTTGGCATATTATGAAGACTTATAGTCATTATGGAATTAATGAATTTGTTATCTGTTGCGGTTATAAACAATATGTTATAAAAGAATATTTCGCTAATTATTTTCGTCATAATAGCGACCTCACAGTCGACCTGTCCAATAACAGTGTTGAAATACTTGATAATCACTCTGAAAATTGGAAAGTGACTATGGTTGATACCGGCTTGAATACCCAAACAGGAGGGCGTCTGAAACGAGTACAGAAATATATTGGTGATGAACGCTTTGTTCTTACTTACGGCGATGGAGTAGCGGATATAAATATAGCAGAGAGCATTAAGGAGCATGAATTATCAGGTTGTGACATCTCATTAACGGCTTACAAGCCCGGAGGTAAATTCGGAGCCTTGCAAATAGATTTGAATAATAACAAGGTACTTTCCTTTCAAGAAAAACCGGATGGTGATCGTAATTGGGTGAATGCAGGTTATTTTGTTTGCGAACCTAAAGTCTTTGAATATATTCCTGCGTGTGATGATACTATTGTTTTTGAGCGTAAGCCTCTTGAAGACTTGGCGAAAGATGGTAAAATGCATGCTTATCGTCATACCGGTTTTTGGAAGCCGATGGATACACTCCGTGATAATGTGGAACTCAATGAAATGTGGGATAAGGGGATAGCTCCCTGGAAAGTTTGGTAAATAATGGATATAGACATATTTAAAAATTTCTATAGAGGGAAGCGTGTTCTTGTAACCGGACATACAGGCTTTAAAGGTAGCTGGCTTTCTATCTGGCTCCATGAATTGGGAGCGGAAGTGATCGGGGTGGCTAAAGATCCGGCTACAGATAAAGATAATTATGTGTTGTCCGGAATAGGAGGAAAAATAAAAGCTGACCTGCGTGCTGATATTCGTGATAGTCAGCGAATGAAAGATATTTTTCAGGAATATCAACCCGAAATTGTTTTTCACTTGGCTGCCCAACCTCTAGTACGTTTAAGTTATGAAATTCCCGTTGAAACGTACGAAACTAATGTAATGGGGACGATTAACATATTGGAAGCTATACGGATAACGGATAGCGTAAAGGTAGGCGTCATGATAACTACCGATAAATGTTATGAAAACAAAGAGCAACTTTGGGGCTATCATGAGAATGAACCGATGGGTGGTTACGACCCTTATTCCAGTAGTAAGGGAGCGGCCGAAATAGCTATTGCTTCTTGGAGGCGTTCTTTCTTTAATCCAGAGCAATATGAAAAGCATGGTAAAAGTATAGCCAGTGTTCGTGCAGGTAATGTGATTGGTGGTGGCGATTGGGCTTTAGATAGAATTATTCCCGATTGTATCCGTGCTTTAGAATCAAATAGACCTATTGAGATTCGTAATCCGGAAGCTATTCGTCCTTGGCAACATGTATTGGAACCATTAAGTGGTTATATGTTATTGGCTAGTAAGATGTGGGATGAACCTACCAAATACTGTGAAGGATGGAATTTTGGTCCAAGAACAGAATCTATTTCTACTGTTTGGGATATTGCTGCTAAAGTTGTGGAAGAATATGGAAGCGGAGACTTAAGAGATTTGTCTGAACAAAATGTTTTGCATGAGGCGAGATTACTGATGTTGGATATTTCCAAAGCCCAATTTTTGTTAGGATGGCAGCCGCGAATGAACCTTGATCAGACTGTATCTCTGACAGTCGATTGGTACAAAAGTTATCGTAAAGAAGAAGTCTATGATGTTTGTGTAAATCAAATAATCAACTATTTATTGAAATGAAAATATTGTTGACGGGGGCAACAGGCTTTTTGGGCTCTCATATTGCTGAAACTTTATCTACACATGGCCATGAACTATTGTTAGCAAAAAGAACAAAATCAGATTTATGGAGATGTGCTTCTTTAGAAAATAAAGTTAAATGGACTAATAGTGATTCAGATACTTTTGAATTGGATGTTTTGTCTTTTCGTCCTAATGTAATAATAAATTCTGCTTGGAATGGTGTTTCAGCAGGTGAGCGGAACTCATGGAAACATCAACTCGATAATTTATGTTATCAACAGCGCTTACTAGATTTAGCAAAGCGGTTAGAAGTAAAAGTATTTATAGGAATTGGTTCTCAAGCAGAATATGGGACTTTTGATGGGTGTGTTGATGAAAATTACATAGCTGATCCTAATACAGCATATGGGGTTGTAAAATTGGCAGCACAACAAATAGTAAAAACTTTCTGTGAAGAAAATAATATAACTTGGTATTGGTTTAGATTGTTCTCTTGTTTTGGTGAGAGAGAAGCAGAGAACTGGTTAATACCTGCTGTCATCAAAAATATGATGTCTACTGATCAAGATCATATGGATTTAACAGCTGGTGAACAGAAGTATTCTTATTTATATATTAAGGATGTAACAAATGTGATACTGTCTGCAGTTAAAGGAAATGCAGAAAGTGGGATTTATCATATTGCTTCGGATAAATTGCGTTCCCTAAAAAGTATTTTAGTTCATATAAAAGAATATTTAAGACCTGAATTTTGTTTAAATTTTGGAGCTCTCCCTTATCGTAAAAATCAGTCAATGATTAATGGCTCTGTTAATTTGAAGACTCGAAAAGCGTTTGGAGACTTTGAAGTTTCTGATTTTTCTAGTAAATTAATTCAAACGATAGAATATTATAAGGCTATTTATAATGATAAAAGATAGTATTACGTTATCAAAAGAAATACGTAAGTGTTCATTACGTATGGTTTACCAAGCAAAAGCATCTCATATTGGTGGGGCTTTATCAATGGTAGATTTATTATCTGTGTTATATAGTACGGTATTAAAATATGATGTTTCTAATCCTTCTTGGGAAGAAAGAGATCGGTTTATACTCTCAAAAGGTCATGCTTGTGTCTCTTTCTATTCTACATTAGCATTATGTGGTTTCTTTTCTATGGAGGAACTGGACGATTATGGGAAAAATGGAAGTCGTCTATTATCCCATACAAGCCATTATATACCAGGAATAGAAATTTCTGCTGGTAGCCTTGGACATGGTTTGCCAATTGCGTGCGGAATTGCTTTAGCTGCGAAGCGAAGAGGACAGAAGTATCGTACTTATGTAATTGTTGGAGATGGAGAAATGGATGAAGGTTCAAATTGGGAAGCTTTACTGTTGGCTTCACATTTAGGACTGGATAACTTGTGTTTAATTATTGACTATAATAAGATTCAAAGTTTGGGTGCAACCAATGAGGTTTTAAATTTGGAACCTTTTAAAAGTAAGTTGGAGGCATTCAATTGGAATGTTATTCAAATAGATGGTCATAATCATGAAGCTATTCGTAGAGCTTTCATCCAAGCGGAAGCATTTTGGGGGAAACCAACTGCGATAATAGCTGATACAATAAAAGGTAAAGGAGTTTCATTTATGGAAAATGAATTGTTGTGGCATTATAAATCTCCGGATGAAAAACAATATAATCAAGCTATAAAGGAAATAGAAGGATGAGAACTGCATTTATAAAACAATTGGTAGAAGAAGCTAAAAAGAATGACAAAATATTTCTTGTTGTTGGGGATTTAGGCTTTAGTGTAGTCGAAGATTTTGCTAATCTGTTTCCAAAGCGTTTTTTAAATATAGGTATAGCAGAACAGAACATGATTGGTGTTGCTGCTGGATTGGCTAAGGAAGGGTATAATGTTTATGTTTATTCTATAGGGAACTTTCCCACTCTTCGTTGTATGGAGCAGATTCGTTATGATGTAGCATATCACAGTTTAAGTGTAAAAATTGTATCGGTTGGTGCAGGTTATGCCTACGGTTCGCTCGGTGCTTCACATCATGCGACTGAAGAGCTTGGTATGATGCGGACAATTCCTAATATGATTATATGTTCTCCTTGCGACCCTGTTGAAGCAAAGTCGGTAACTACGATTTCTGCAAACTATAATGGACCGATGTATCTGAGACTAGGGAAAGCGGGTGAAGCAATTGTTCATAAGGAAAATATAATGAATTTACAAATAGGAGATCTTCTTCCAATAAAAATTAATAGTGAAAAAAAAGTTCTGCTTGCTAGTGGTTCTATATTAGATTATGCAGTAAAATATATGATTGTTGAAAATATTAAATCAGATATTTATAGCGTACCTTTTGTAAAGCCTTTAAATGTAAAACAAATAAAAGAAATAGCAGAGCAATATTCTGAAATAATTGTTTTGGAAGAACATCAAAAAAGTTGTGGTATTGGGTCTGCAATTATTGAACAGATTAGTGATTTATATGCTTATGGTGTACTTCCTATATATCCCAGAATAAAACGGATAGCAATAGATGATAAATTCTATTCAATATCAGGTTCACAAGATTATTTAAGAGAGAAAGCAGGATTACGGTTATTTTAAGAATTGTGTATTTAGTTGTAATCAGTAGTGTGAAAATAGCCTTCTTTGTTGGATAAATAGTGATCTACTGTGATGAAAAATAATGTAACAGTGGAAATAATTGAATTTGAGTGGGAAATATTTATAAGTTTTCAATTATAGTATGAATAAAGATGTTTGTGTGTATATTCTAACGCACAATAGACCAAATGATATATTACGATCTTTAAATTCTGTTAGAAAACAAGATTTTCCTAATTTAAAGATAGTTGTATCCGATAATTCGGATAATGATACTACTACTGAATTATTAAAAGACCTCATAAGAAGCGATGCAAGAATAAATTATATAAGAAGAGGAAAAGAATGTTCATCAGCTAATGCTCATTTTAATTATATATTAGCAACTAATACCCATGAATATTTTATGTTATTTCATGATGATGATGAGATGTTGCCTAATATGGTGAGTGTACTATATGAATATTTATCGACTCATGATTCATTCAGTGCAGTGGGGTGTAACGCATATTTTAATATTAATGGGAAGAATACAAAGAAGAAAATGTTTATCTCTAAAAATATACAAATAATGGAGGATAGTGAGAGTGTTGTAAAACAATACGCTATGGGTAATACTGCTCCATTTCCTTCCTTTATGTATAGGAATTCAAAAATTATTGGAAGTAAAATGGATTGGCTGAGAGGGGGGAAATATTGTGATTGCTCATTTATTTCTACAATTGCAAATAAAGGAGGGGTGGTATATTTGCCTCAATGTTATATGTATTATTTTATATCTTCAAGTCAGGATAGTCAACATCATGAGATTTTTCAATATTTGTCTTTAATAAAATTCTTATCAACTCAAGTAGAAGACAAGAGCATATTGTTAAACATGAGGATTTTCAATATTTATAATTATTTGCGTGATTTGCAATTGAAGACCGGAGATATTCCATATAGAAGAAAAGCACTTTTTTTATTTTATAAATACTCTCTTTTTAACTTTTTCCCTAAATATATTTTACGTTTGTTGAAGTTATATACAAAATGATAAAAGTTTATATTCCTAGTCCTTTTTATATTCCAGTGCAAAGACAATTTCCGAATCCTGCTAAAACAGTGTGGGGAAATTGTGAATTTGTTTTTTCGGAAGTGGATGATTATGACTATATTGTTGTAATTGATAGTTTAAAGGAGAAAATCCAAACCACTCTTTCTAAGACCCAAAGAATTATTTTTTTAGGAGAGCCCCCTTATGTGAAGATTTATAATGGCAAATTTCTGAAACAGTTTGGGCGGGTATATGGTTGTCATCAAAAGAAAGTAGGTAATGATTCGGTGAAATTATCTATTCCATTATTACCTTGGATGGTTGGATGTCATTTGGGTGAAAATACACACCAATGTAATAGCAATAAATACTTAACTTATGTTGATTTTCAGAAAAATGGAAATCTACATTCTCGTTTAAATAAGATTTGTTTAATAACTTCCAATAAGACATTTACAAAAGGACACCGAGATAGGGTGCGTTTTGTGGAACGTATTTTGACAGAGTATCCAAATTTAGTAGATGTATATGGGAATGGCTATAAATCAATATCCGATAAATGGGATATTCTCTCACGTTATAAATATTCTATCGTAATAGAAAATTGTTCATATCCTAATTATTGGACGGAGAAATTAGCAGACTGTTTCTTAGCAGGATGTTATCCTATTTATTATGGATGTACGAATATAAATGAATATTTTTCAAATGATTCAATGGATACTATTGATATAAATAATTTTAAAGTAGCTGTTCATCAATTGAAAGCGATTCTTTTATCTTCAAAATATGAGAATTCTGTAAATTCAATTATTGAATCAAGAAATTTAGTTCTGAATAACTATAATATGTTTTGTATTATATCGAATATTATAGAGAATATGGAACAATTTTCTTCTTATAAAAAAGAACGTTGTAATGAAATAGTTTCTCCTATGCAGTATTCAATAAAAGATAAAGTCATTCAGAAAATAGCTTGGCGATTAAATATTGTGTTATAAATTAGTGAATAGGAGAGGGTTTATAGCTTGAAGTCCTACTATTAGGCAAAAAAGTAGAAAGGAGAACTTAAAAAATGCGTTCGAATAGGATGTTCACATTTTTCATGTATAGTAGATATAATAATTTATTTAAAGGTGTTTCTTGGGTAGTGGCATCTTCCATTATTGGTAGTGTTTTACAGTTTCTGCTTATATTTGTTTTGTTGAATTTTTATAAACAAGAAGAATTTGGACTTTGGGCAAGTATTACATCTATTGCTGCTGTAATTGTAACAGGTGATTTTGGTATTGTTAATGTTTTGCGAAATATAATAAGTAGAGAAGTTTTGAATGGTTCTAAAGGTCTTGCTATTTCTAAACAGTACTTCTATTCAGCTTTAATTTTTTTTATGTGTTTGGCCATCTTGTTGTCTATTATTTTATTATTCATATCAAGCTATATTCCATTTGAACATTTATTTAAAACGGATAATGAATATTTGAGGCAACAAGGAAGAGCTATATTTCTAATAATACAGTTTATTTTTCTTTTCAATATACCATTTAGTATAGGAATTCCTTTATTTTTTTCATTTGGGGAATCAAAACTATATTCTATAGTAAATTCGGTGAAATCAATTGTTGCATTTATGATTGTTTTATGTTTGTCTATCAACAAAATTCATATTACATCTGTTGCTGTTGCTTATTTTACATCTAATTTATTGATTTCATTATTGGGTACACTCTACTTTATTTATAAGCGGAAATGGTTTACTTATTCTTTTAATTGGTGGGATTGTTATCATAAGATAAGAGAAATGTTAACTATAGGTGTTAAATTTTTAAGTATACAGCTTTTTAGTAGCTTTCTACAGAATGTGTTAACTATTTATGCAGGCTCTATGGTAGGGTTAGGGGTAGCCGCTAATATAAATGTTGTGCAGAAAATCTTTTCATTTTTTGGTGGTATATATCAGAGTGCATTTAATCCATTATGGAGTGAACTTGCTTCTGCTTTTCAAAAACGTAATTATGATTGGTGTTGGAGTTTGCTAAAAAAGTCTGTATGTATTACAATCACTTTTTTTTCTTTTGTCGTAATTATTGTTTCTGTTTTAGGGGATTTTTTTATGAAATTTATTGCTGGGAATGAGTTTAAGTCGAATGTTTCTATGTTTATATTAGTCGGAATCTTGTTTTCAATAAGAATTGTTTTTGATAATGTTTCCTTATTACAAAATGCAACAAATAAATTGAATACAATCATTTATGGATATTCTATTATGTTTGTTTACGTTCTTATAGTAATACCGTGGCTAGTTCAGCAGTATGGAATTGAACTAATGATTTTAAATCTAATATTTATGTGGGGATTGTTTATTGTTTTGGCGTATTGGGATTTAAGGAAAATAATCAATAATAGGAAGAATATAGAAAATTCGTGTTCACTAAATAAAGAAGAACTGTAATGTTTAAATTACTTCTATTGTAGTGAAGTAATGTTTATGTGTTTATAGGAAAATATTAAACTTAAGTATTCGTTTTCATGAATAAAATCATTTTGTGCTGCCCATTCTATAATGAAAATTTGGTGGCAGATATAAATATCGCAGAAGCAAGTAAGTGGGTTGATGAAATTCATATTACTGAATTTGATAAATCATTCAAATATACAAGTCATGACTATATGTTTCAAAATGATTGTGAGAAGGTGCATTATCATCAAATGGATGCTTCAAGGTTATATGAAAAACCACGTAAATTTATTCCTCATTTTTTTATTCATCCAATTAGTCGGTGGATGAATAAGATGGTAAGAGATACAGCTTGGTATAATGAGGGTGTATCTCGTAATTTTTCTCTTTGGAATAGTAACTATAAAGATGATGATATATTAATTTTATCTGATATAGATGAGATTATAGATAGTAAATATGCTGATGAGATAATTGATGCAGTTAATCAGTATGGTATAATCACTATTAAAATTCATTTCACGATGTTTTATTTTAATTTGTTTTGCTCTAATTGGAGTGGTCCAGCTTATTATTCCTATCGAATTTTTATAGTAAAAGGGAAATATTTGAGAAAGCGCTTTTATAATGATTCCGATTATTTAAGAAAAATGGGAGAGCAATCTAATTTATTAAATGAGGTGAAATGTTTGGAAGGGATAAAAGGTTATCATCATTCATGGTTAGGAGATGAAAAGTTTGTTGTGAATAAATTGAAATCTTATGCACATACTTTAAACTGTCATTCAAAAGAAATTTTTAATGATCAAGGTGAAATTGATATTGATGTCATAAAAAATAATATGAGATTAGGTAAATCTATTTTTGCAGATATTTCATTAAATGTAAATAATGAAATAGAACTACTATCTTTTGTCGAAAAGTTGAAAAAAGATACCCCTGAGTTCTTTTTATAGCATATGTTGGTTCTTAAATTAAAAAAAGTTTTTCCCTTTCTATTGTTATCTTTTCCTGTAGTTATTGATATAATTAATGGCTATCTGAGAGGTACGGATGGTACAGGTGAGAGCCTTATAGGTATTCTTTATCGTGGAATGATTATTTTATTTTCAGCCATCTATCTATTTCGTACTAAATATTCCAATTATATTAAAATATTAATTTTATCAAGTATTGCTTTATTAATATATCATATTCTTATAGGTGCTTATTCCAATGGTGTTTTCATGACATTAATTAAAATAATGAACTTCTATTTTGTTTTAAGTATTATACTAAAGAGTCGTTATTTTTCAGATCGTGAGACAGTTGTTAAAGCTGCAGTCCTATATGGAGTATTGGCAGCGATTGTTCTAATTTATTGTTTTATAACAGGTGCGGGCTATGCTGCTTATACAGAAAACACTTTTGGCACAAAAGGTTTTTTTGTAGCAATGAATGATGTTGGATTAACTATACTTTTACTGAATATTTTAGCATGCTATTCATTCCAAAAAACGGGAGATGTATTTTATTTTATCGCATTAATAATAATGTCTATTGGTTCTTGTTTTGTTGGTAGTATAGCTTGCTATTTGGGGACAGCCTTTATATTACTTTTTTTTGCTTTAAGTATCTTGTTTGTTAAATTTGAGGATTATAAAAGTTCCTATAAAGTAAAGTTAATAACTTTGCTTTTAGTTTTAGTTATATTTAATTATGCACTAGTTAAAGTTATATCCGTTATTCAAGAAGATTCTTATCTCTCGAAAAAATACGAAAATATTGGTGCAATCTTTTTAGAGGCTTCAGGAAGGGGATATTTGATAGATGCATCAATTAAAACAATTACCAATTTTAATATTTTTGATTGGTGTTTTGGTAAAGGAAATCTTTATTTAATAGAAAATCAACATCATTTATATTTGGGAGATCCGAAATCAGCAGAAGTTGATCCTCTAGATTTAATAGGACAATTTGGACTTTTTTTTTCTATTCCAATTTTATTATTTCCTATAAAAAGATTGATAGCTAGTATACGAAGTTTTATTAAGTGGCATAATGTACTAGATTATTGGTGTATAATAGCTTTTCTTTGTTTTATTGGTCATGCTTTTTATGGTGGACATGCGTATACGAGCCCTCTAGTACTTTCGTATCTAGCTGTTTTTATTTATGTATTAGATAATAGAAATGTAAACAAATATATTTGATTTTATGAATATTCTTTTTTTTGTAGAAAGTGGACACGGTAATTCGGCTTTATTAATAGAACAATTGATTGCATTGCACAAACAACATAAAGAAGTATGTGCTATATTGAGTACGAAAGAACAAGAATATGGTTTAATTGAAAAAATTAATTCTTTATTGATTCCTAATTATATATTACCAGGTTTAGCGGAACATCAGTCTTTTAAGAAGAATGCAATTCAACTTAAACAAATTATTGAAAAACAATCCATAGATGTGGTGCATATTCAAACGAATTGGGAGCTGGCACTTATTCTATATGTAAAGTATATTTTGTGTGTTCGTAAGAAGATTAAAATGGTATATACGGTTCATGCATATAGAAATAATGAGAGATATAAATCGTATTTAGCTCGGTTTATTTTGACTCTTTTTCTTGCTTTTTTTGTGGATAAAGTTATATGTATGTGTACATCATTGAAAAAAAAATTTCGTTGGATATCTTATAAAATAGCAATGCTTCCTTTAGGGGTTGATGAAAAATTCTTTGAAGGTTCTTATCAACCATTATCTATAGATAATTTGAGATTGATTTATCCAGCACAATTTAGAATTGGGAAGAACCAAGATGTAGTAATAAGGGCATTTGCAGAATATCGAAACGCTACTCATGATATGGATTCTATATTGATTTTGCCCGGAGATGGTGAGTTATTACAAAAAATGAAAGATTTATGTAAGGATTGGGGAATCGAACAGCAAGTCTTATTTCCGGGATATTGTTCAAAAAAGGAAATACTTGCATATTATAATAAGAGCAATACTGCTGTAGTAGCAAGTGATAGTGAAACATTTGGGCTATGTATTGCAGAACCATTTGTCTTAGGACTCAATATTATAACGACGAGAGTAGGCGTTGCATCAGACATTATTCGAGATAAAGAGGGTGGTTTCTATTTTAAAACGCAACAGGAATTAACATCAATATTGCTTGATTTATCAAAGAATCTGATACAGATTCGGCAAAATGGCGAAAGAAACTTTCAAATTCGAGATAAGTTTAGATGGTCTATTATAACTAAAGAATATTTGAAGATTATAAATCAAATGATAAGTAATGAGAAATAGTATTTTTTCATTCTCTGCTTATACATTATAGGAAAATAGATTTGAGGAAGTAAACTCATGGTAACTTCTTTGGGGTTATTTAGTGGTTGGTAAAATATGTAGATGGTGTTTTGTGTTTATGGTATTTTACAAGCAAATGGATATGTTTTCATTTCCCATTTTATTAGGTGGATAAAAAGCAGAAATAAATATCGTATCGTTTTCGAGAATAAGTAAAAAAGAGAATTTATATAGTTATTTATACTGGTTGAAAAGTTGGTGAAGAGAAAGGTACTTCTTTTCGTCAAACAGATATCTTCATTTTTCTCACATATTGTTATGAGTTTAGTTGTTGGGGAAGCAATGGAATATCGTTATCTATTATTTAAGAGATGAAGAAGAGATACTAGATATTATATGAAAAGCAACACTAGGCTTCATTGGTCTATTACATTGCCATATTATCGGGTAGTGAGGAATTAAGGACTATATTGGGGAATATCGGTCATGATAAATTATATTGTGAGAGTTTACTCGACAGCGCTTTGAGCATCGAATAACCGAAATTTTGTCTCAGAATCTTTCTCTGATATAATCAATATTATAGAGATAAAACTACAACATACAATGTTATTGAATTTGAAAAACTTACCTTTGGTGGAAAACCGCCAAGGGTTAACTTTCTTGCCATCTGGTAAACTGCTGATTAATACTATTAATGCTCATTCTTATAACACCGCACAGCAAGACTTGCTCTTTGCCGAAGCCTTGCGGCAAGGTGATGTATTAATTCCAGATGGTGCAAGTATTGTCAAAGCTTGTCGTTGGCTAAATGCGAAATCTAAGCCAAAAGAACGCATTGCTGGTTGGGATTTATTCATGTTTGAGATGGAAAAACTAAATCAAAGTGGTGGAAAGTGTTTTTTTATGGGCAGCAGTGAGAAGGTATTGTCAATGATAAAGCAACGGAGTAAAGAGGATTTTCCTAATATTGAAGTAGAGACTTATTCTCCTCCTTATAAATCAGAATTCAATGAAGAAGAAAATAATGCGATTATAACTGCTATCAATAAAGCTAACCCTGATTTGTTATGGATAGGTATGACTGCTCCAAAACAAGAAAAATGGATATATACTCATTGGAATGAATTACAGATTCATTGCCATTGTGGTACGATTGGTGCAGTTTTTGATTTTTATGCAGGAACGGTAAAACGTGCTCCTATGTGGTGGCAGCAGAACTCGCTAGAGTGGTGTTATCGGCTATTGAAAGAACCACGTAGAATGTGGAAAAGATATATTATTGGCAACTTGTTGTTTATATGGAATATGTGTAAAGAGTGTAGACATTCATTGTAATATTGATAAATCTAATGATTATGGTATCAGTATGTTAATGGAATTCCTTAGAAGTTTTTACTGAGCTAGTTGTGTTAATAATTAGATGTTTGTATATAAAATAAAATGTTGAGATGTAATAAACACGTGAGTGTTTCGTATGTGAGATGAAAAAAATGTAGGTCCCTAGCTTCATGCTTTTTACAGCATGATTCTCCTACATTGTGGATTAGAAATAGCGCGACGGCGCATTTCTAATCTACGCCCTGACATCGGAGGTTAAAGCCGATGTGAATTTCCCACTATATCAACTGTCTGTGAAGATCGTTGATATTTCTTTTTATTTCCATTATACCGGATAATAGCCTCTTCTTTCTTTGTTTATATGTTCTAATTTTTGTAACTTTATAGCATATAAAACAGTAATAAAGAAACGATGGAACATTCAGAATTTGTAGTGAAATGTTATAATAAACAAGAGTTGGCGCAGATGTATTTTCCTGATTTGACGATTCGTGCTTCGGTCAATAAACTCCGAAGGTGGATGAGGAGATGCAAGCCATTGATGAATGAGATACTGTCTACCGACTTTCATCCGAAGACAAAGGCATTTTCTGTGAGAGAGGTACGGCTTATTACCTATTATTTAGGAAAGCCGGGAGAGCTATAAATGCTGTAATAATTGAATCTCTAAATGATATAAACATAAAAAAGAACTACGGGAGACTGCACTTTCGCCAGCTCCCGTAGTTCTTTTATATATCCATATACTCCTTGCGACTGTCAAAACAGGGACAAGCTTTATGAATCGAAGCACTAAGTTGATAATGCCCCATGATTTGCGCTTCCGGATACTGATGTTTGAGAATCGTCAACAAGTCAAGCAACGCAAAACGCTGTGCCTGTGTTCTCGTATCCGCCGGACGGCCTTCTTCATCCAGTCCACCTTCATAGCAGATTCCAATACTGTGCCGGTTGAATCCTCTCACATGCGCTCCCGGTTCCGATACCGGCCGGCAATGGTGAAGTTCCCCATTGCGGGTGATGTAAAAATGATAACCTATATCCTTGAAACCTCGTTGCAGATGACATTGTCGAAGCTGCTCTACGGTGAAGGGAACATTGCAGCGCGTTGCGCTGCAATGAATCACCAACAACTTAATCTCACGTGGGAGATAGCTTTCTTCTGAATTTTCCATATCGGTCAGCAGGAGATTAATGCCCTACACAGGACGTTACACCGATAGCCGAGATGATAGAAGTCGCGATAGTCACGATAAACTGGAGAATGTTTTTCCAAAGTTGCTTTTTCATACGAATTTAAATTAAAGAATAGATACTCATGCATTATAAACTATAAACTCAAGAACCAATCAACAACCGGTTGATTATGCCGCCGGGTCCGGAGCTTCTCCGCTGCCGGAGCCTCCTTGATTGTCGTCACCATCATCAGGCAGTGGATCTTTATCCGAATCTGCGGAAGAATCACTTTTATACAATGTATAATCCAGCGTCTTACACAGTTTGCGAAGATCACTTCCCGGATAAAAAAGCACTTTGCCCTTATCGATACATGATGCCTTGAATTCTTTTACCGTATCAGTAGGAGTACCCGTCTTGATACTCATACGGAAATTTCCTAGGTCACCCATCTGCACGATGTTTCCTTCCTCCAGTACATTAACGATTTCGAGCAGGAACTCACCGATACAACCTTCCAATTCTCCTTTGGAGTAAGAAGAACGTTCGGTAATTCGTTTGCAGACTTCCTTGACCGTTACTTTGCGACCGCTACGCGCCACTGCATAGTACTTCGGAGTTTCATCAGGTTTCAACAGGTTCTTGCGAGCCATGAGAGTGTAATTCTGTGCCATAAACTTTTAATTTTTAATTTCTAATTTTTAATTGTCTTGTAATCGATTACATGACAAAAGTAATACATTGAAAAAGTGACATGACGCATAGTGACGTACACGGGCGCATAGATAAAAAGAAAAAACATTGGGAGATTTGTATCGAAACTTCCCAATGTTTGATTTCAATTATTGAGATGTTTTTTTCAAATCTCCCGATGTTTTTCCGATTCTCCAAAAGGACAAAAGGACAAAAAGACACCTATGACTGTTATTTATTCATCTTAGTATAAGAACCATGAGATACCTTGCTGATTTTTATTCCGTTAAGTGATTTTAGAAGACGTGTAACCTTACGAAGGTTGAAATCGTATTTTGCGCCAATCTGAATAGCTTCATCTGTAGTGAAGCTGTCAGGCAACTCATTGACGAAATTACGAATAATGTCCGGATTCTTCAGAGGACGGACCGCAGGAGCCGGCATGGATGAGTGTAACAGACGGCTGTGCTCGTAACAACATAGAACGATTTGAAGAGATCGTTCGAAATCGGCATCTATACAATAAATTTCGGAGGAGAGATCGGTTGCCTCAAATTGCCGGATGCGGGTCTGAATCATGCTGATACGCATCACCAGAAAAGCATAGCGCTTCACTACGGCTTGGAGGTCATCATTGCCCTCCATCGCTACCTCGGACAGCATACGTGAGAAAATCTCATTCAGACGGTTCCATTGCGGACGGGTGAAATGAAATAAAACAGGATGCGCCAGGCAGAAATTATATAGTTCGTAGACACGATGGGCAATCGGCTTGAAAGAGTCTTCCAATGAAATACAATCATCACCCATTTCTTTCCAGTGGGGAGCTTCACGGAAAGTGTAAGCCAGAATACGGCTGGGAAGTCCGTTCCCGTAACTGTTTAATAAACAGTCAATCTGTCCGGGAGTACCCGTTAGAAGCAAAGCTAATTTGGGATAACGGATATAGATTGGGATGATACCGTTGGCTTTATAGGAAGAATCAATGTTTTCGTGCTCAAAAGCTTTGCGGAGCATATCATCGAAGTTACCACAATCCAGGTGATTGGCCGTGGAGAGCGTTTGGGCTTCCGTATCGAAAATGATACTTCCTTGCGAACCGTTGTCCTGCATCTGAATTTGCATACGGGTGTAGCTGGTAGTGGCGGGAATGAATAACATTTTAAAAGGAGGTCTTTGAGGCTCTTCGGAACACGTTTCTCCTTTTTTCCTTTTCCGCTGACATTCTGCTTGCCAGGTATTGTGCGCTGTATGGTAGTTTTTTAACATGGATTCACTGGTAGACAGTATTTCAGTCTGTATTTCTTCCAATAGATAGCGTCCGGTTTGGGCAATGCTTTTACCGCTGCCGGCAGAAGAAAATATGACACTGAACAAATGGGGGGAATATTTTTTGTGGTTATAAATTCCGAAAGTTTGTGGAAGTGCCGCACTTAGTGCGGTAAGATCGGAAAGGAGGGAGATGTCTTGTTCGCGGTCGCTTGCGTCTTCAATGATACAGTCATTCAGTAGATCGGGAAGATTATTGTACAAATCGCGAGGGAATAAAGGTGTTCCTTTCCTGAATTCTTCTCCCAGCCAATAGGCTTCTTCGGTGCTATCGGAGTTTTCTAAAGTACCATAGGGGATTTTTGTCCTTATGTCCTTTTGAAAGGAAGAAGAGGTGGCTGTAGAAGAAGCAGGTGCGTGCTCGTTAACTTGCTTGTATCCAGATGATAAAACACTTGTCAATTCTTCGGGACGAAAATCTGTATGCTCGAAAAATGCAGTAAGCTCACGTAATATGCTTTCTTGCGGATAGTGTCGGCGGCAGGCTTCGCAGGCAAGTTTAAAGACGTTGGAATGACGTTGTCCGGCGGTCAGGGGATGAAGGAAAATATAGGACGAAATAAATTGGGCGATTTCTGCTTCAGACACGTTTTCCGGGGTATTATCCTGGAGAGGAAAGGGAGGAAGTACTTTATTTTCAGAGGAAGCGTTTGTTTCCTCTTTTAGATGTGGTTCCAACACAAATGCCTGATAAAGACCGGCAACATATCCATTGGGCGAATAACTGAAATAACATAGGCGACTTTCGTCCTTGCAGGCCGGATCACTCTCCAATCCCAGCAATTGATTGTAGTAACGGCTCACTAATTGCTGCCCTTCACGATGGCGGTTTTCGATACCTTCCACATAGGCGAAAACTTTCACTCCGTCGGTAGGACTTTCTATGACCGCTACCGTGTGAGGATCTGCTGCACAACGTTGGATGACTTGAAGACGATCTTTTACATGATCGTAATCGAGCCCGACAATATGGCTGGGGAGGAGGAAGTTTTTGATGGCATGTGCTCCGTCAAAAGTACCTGCCGGAGTGAAACAGGGGAGCTGGCTCTTCAACTTCTGTGCCGCGGCATGGTCTCCTTCTGCATAGTATCGGCGGATAGCGTTTATAATAGAGGCATAGACCGGATGAATACACATAATGATGACTTCAAGGAAAGACATGACTTTGGGCTTTTTTGAATACACGTTCTCGTAAACCGAGACTTTGATTTCTTCTAAGGCTTTCATATAAAATTGTTTTTTGTAAGATTGAGTTACCTGACTATCAGATAACGGGAACAAAGGTCGGGATATTAAAAATAGGGTTGCTTCCCTATGTGAATAGTACTTGATAAAGCAAATAAAAACTGAAATATTATAAATTATTAATCATAGAATGGCATGGCAAAAGAAAAACAGGAACCATACGAGTTTTTGAGCAATTTGGTATTGGCTTTAATGGATATGGATCGTATTTTCAGTAACAGTTTTTTTACGAGCGAACTTGATATCTCTCCCAAAACACTGAGTGAGATAAGACGGGGAGAGGATATGTGTATTTATCAGTATGTGCGCGTGATCCGGTGTATGACGGAGTATCTTCATTTAATCATCCGGATGGATATGTTGCTGAAGGAGTTAAGAACCGTATTAGCTTCCAATTGTGATTTGGTGGTTGCTACGGTTCCGCACCGTTTTCATGGGATTTGCCAACCGAAAGAGTGGGTGGTAGTGATGCAATGGGATGGGGTTAAATTGTGATTTCTACAGAAAATAGGGCATTTTTTCAATCTTTTTGCCTGAATCCTTTCTTTATTTAATTTTTTTTATATCTTTGCTTTCATATTGAGAAACACGGATAAAAACTCACTTATTTATTCATATAAACTTAATAAATTATGTTCAAAGCTCCTTTCTCATTTGACGGTCGTATTCGTAGAATCGAATACTTCTTGTCAGGCATTATTGGTGGTATAGTTTCTAGTATTGCATGGGCACTAGGCGTAGGTACATTTGTTTTGGGTGCTGCCAGCGGATCGGCCGGGGGATCAGTATTTGGTTTATTGATCGGTCTTGCTGCTATGATTGCATCTATTTGGTTCTCTCTGGCACAGGGTGTGAAACGTCTGCACGACTTAAATAAATCCGGTTGGCTGATTTTGTTGTGCTGTGTACCTATTGTTGGTTGGATTTTTGCATTGTACATGCTGTTTGCAGATGGCACGGTAGGTCCTAATCCTTATGGTGCAGATCCGAAAAACCGTATGCCGTATCAGGCACAACCTGCTTCTGTAAACGTGACTGTAAACGTTTCAAGAGAAGATGTAAAAGTTGACAAGCCGGTAGAAGCTGCTCCTGCACCTGCGGAAGCCCCTGTAGAAGAAGATAAAGAAAAGGCTGAATAAAATCTTATTAAAGAAGAAATAATAGAGCCTCCTGCGAAATTCGTTTTGCAGGAGGTTTTTTTGTTATTAACCTGTTTGTTATTCAATATTTTGTCTAAATTTGTAAGTGAAATTTTATGAAATAACGTTTTTCCCTTTTTCTGTAATCTGCCAATAGCCTTTTTTATTTGCACCTTGACGAATAATTAACCCGTTCGTCTTAAAATTGCGGAATGCTCTTGTTACAGTGGCTTCAGAAATGGATAAATCATTCATCAAATCCACATATGTGATATTCTTATTTGCACTAATTGCTTTTAGAATCAATTTCTCTGTCTGAGTGAAATTTATACCGTCATTTATACCGTCATTTATACCGTCATTTATACCGTCATCACTTTGAATATTTGAAACTGCATCTTTCATAGTCGGATAATTCCTACCGAATGTTACCAATAATCCACCTTCTGATTCTTTGAATACTGGTCTTTCCAAACCGGCTTTATCAAAGGCTTCGTTGATCTTACGAATACCGCGTCCCCATGATTCTATAAATCCGGCTTTGTAGAATACGGAAGCGACAAGTTGATTCCGAGGGTGGGAAGAATGTTTTTCAACCAATGTGTCAATAGTGATGGCATCGGGTAATTTACCTTCATTCCAAAGCTCAATATGATCATTGAATACCCACATTTGGATGGGGACGCCAACATAGAGTTTATGTACTAGACTGTTGTAAATCATTTCGCGTAAAGCATCTTCTGGTATCTCCAAAGGCTCAATACGTTGCATCCCTTCATAATGGATGGGGGAAATGAGATATTTGGAGCGTAGTAATGCTACCACCTTGTCAGCCATTTGCAGGATATTTCCTTCTACTACATCCTGAAAGATAAGGTCGGCTTCATTCATACCGAAACGACCGATGTGAAATTCCACACCGGGAAAGAATCGAAGTGGTTCTTTTCCGAACAACAAGATGGCGGCATTTTTCAAGTGCCCGTCTTCGGATAGTAACCGTAGGTTGTGGAGTACGTTGTGTGTATCTTCACCGTTCAAGGATGGGGCGATACGTTGGGCGTTGATGGCTCTTCGGAGAAAATAGTCAATGGCATTACGGTCTATATCATCCAACTTTGCAGAATCGTTGGTGGTGTCATCCCACGAGCGTCCCATCTTCTTTAAGATGAACTGTTGTAGTGCCGTACCTTTCATCTCCTGTTTTGTAGAACCACTACGATAATGATACTGACCGTGATAGGCAATGGGAACATTGCTTGGTTCCACAACGATTTCAATAAATTCTTTATCTTCATTCGAATGTAACAAATTGACATCAGCTACAATACCCAAGTAATTGACAATCTTGTTGGGGATGTCTTCCATCAACCGTTTCGAGTCAGCTACACCGACAATCTCTTGTTTGTCGTTTATGCCTATATATATACGACCACCTTGTGCATTTGCAAAACCACAAATCCATTTCAGATATTCATCTCTCCAAGATTCTTTATATTCTATATTTTGACTTTCGCTCATAATACGCAAAGGTACGCTTTATTTCTATAATTCAATTCCTTTACTACTTTTTTCCGTGTATCACTTTTTTGTAGTAAATTTGTAAGATGAAAAAGTATATTCCTAATCCGGTGGACACAGAACAAATCCAACTCCCGAAGGAGTTGGAATATCTGGTAGAAGAGATGGCTAAGAATGTTCATGAGGTCTGGTCGAAAACCAGAATAGAACAAGGTTGGACGTATGGCGAAAAGCGGGATGATGTATTGAAACAGCATCCGTGCCTGGTTCCGTATGAAGAATTGCCTGAAGAAGAAAAGGTATATGACAGAAATTCTTCAGTGGAAACCTTGAAACTGATAATGAAACTGGGGTTTAAGATTTCGAAGGATGAAAAATAGATGATGAATGATGGCAACAATCTTATTCAGAATTTATTTTTATCTTTGAAATCCATTATAAACAGAAAAAGAAATAGATATGAAAAAAGTAATTTGCAGTGAGAAAGCTCCGGGGGCTATCGGCCCTTATAGTCAGGCGATAGAAGCTAATGGTATGGTATTTGTGTCCGGTCAGTTGCCTATTGATGCCGCTACGGGACAGATGGCTGAAGGGATAGAAGGACAGGCTCGCCAGTCGTTGGAGAATATCAAACACATTCTTGAAGAAGCAGGATTGACAATGGGAAACATTGTCAAAACTACTGTATTTCTTCAGGATATGTCCCTGTTTGCAGGGATGAATGGCGTGTATGCCACGTATTTTGACGGAGCTTTTCCGGCACGTTCGGCGGTTGCCGTAAAAGCTCTGCCCAAGGATGCGTTAGTAGAGATTGAGTGTATCGCGGTTCGCTAACAAATCTGCGACAATGAAACTGCTGCCTCCTACAAAGATCAGATCTTTGGGGGGGCAGTTCTTTTTTGCCGCCTGTACAGCTTCTACAACAGTGGGGTAGGTGGTACCTTTCAATCCGGCTTCTTCTGCCAATGCCAATAGTTCATTTTCCGGAAGTGCACGTTTCACGCTTGCTTTGGTAAAATAATAGGTGGCATATTTCGGTAACTCTTGCAAGACACTGCTGATATCTTTATCGTTCACCATGCCAAATACGATGTGCAGCTCCTGGTTGAATTTCTGATGAAGGAAATCAAGATGTCCACAGACATATTTGATTCCATCTACATTATGTCCCGTGTCGCAGATGATATCCGGATAGCTGTGTACTTTCTGCCAGCGTCCCATCAGCCCGGTGAGTTTGCACACATCAGCAAAACCATTGAGATAGTCTTTGGGACAGATGCGATAACCTATTTTTGTCAGCTCTTCAAGAGCAGACAGGATGGTGAGGATATTTTCATGCTGGCAGAGACCGCTTAATTCCATAAAAAGACCTGCAGGAAACATTTCATTGACAATTCGGATAGCATCTTTTCTCTTGTCGAGTATTTTGTCTAATGCTTTAATGCTGTCTGCCGGATGCAGGAAAAGCAATATCTCTTTGGATTCTTGTGCGCTTTCAGATGGTTGGTGAGTCTCTTTTATCAAGTCTTGCAGGACATTATCCAGACGTTTTCTTAGTGCCTGCATTTCCGGATAAGGAAGCCAGTCTGTGGGATTATATGGGAAGATAGAATCTGCATAGTTGATAGGTGCATTCATTTCTTTTGCTTTCATGGTGAACACACGTTTAACGCTGCCTTTAGCTCTGCCAATGACTACCGGAACCCCTTCTTTGATAATGCCTGCTTTTTCTTTGGCTATTTTTGTCAGGGTATTCCCTAGATATTGCATGTGGTCAAAACTGATATTAGTGATGACACATAAATCGGGGTGAATGATGTTGGTGCAATCCAAACGTCCGCCCATTCCTACTTCGATAACGGCTACGTCTACTTTCTGGTCCGCAAAGTAGCGGAACGCCATGGCGGTAGTCAGTTCAAAAAACGAAGGATGGAGCGGTTCGAAGAATGAGCGGTGCTCTTCTACGAAGTTGACTACATATTCTTCCGGCATCATTTCTCCGTTGATGCGGATGCGTTCGCGGAAGTCGACCAAATGGGGGGAAGTGAATAAGCCTACCCGGTACCCTGCGGACTGTAATACGGCTGCGATAGTATGTGAGCAGGAACCCTTTCCATTGGTTCCGGCGATATGTATCGTCTTGAATTGTTGATGAGGATGCCCAAAATGTTCGTCCAATTTGTGTGTGGTCTCTAAACCCGGCTTATATGCTTTGCTTCCTATTTGTTGAAACATTGGCGCACTCTCATATAAGTACTTTAAAGTGTTCTGATAGTCCATGTTTTATAATATTTAACTTCGGGCAATCTTTATTGCCCGCTAATTTGTTTATCTTTAGAACCGTCAATCTAACCGTAAATGCGGGGATTGGCGAATGAGATTGCAAATATCAACATTTAAATCTAAGAAATCATGGGAACTAAGAAAAATTTTGTGTTAGACACAAATGTTATTCTTCACGATTACAATTGCTTGAAGAATTTTCAGGAAAATGATATTTACCTCCCTCTTGTTGTACTCGAAGAACTGGATAAGTTCAAAAAAGGAAACGAGCAGATTAATTTCAATGCTCGTGAGTTCGTACGCGAATTGGATGTATTGACTAGCGATGAGCTTTTCTCCGAAGGGGTGAAACTCGGCGAAGGATTGGGACGTTTGTTTGTCGTGACAAGCAATGTGCCGGCTACCAAAGTGTGGGAATCGTTTCCAATAAAGAAACCCGACCATCTGATTTTGGCGGCAACCGAATACCTGACCGACAAGTATCCGAAAATGAAATCTATCTTAGTGACCAAAGATGTGAATCTGCGCATGAAAGCCCGTTCTATCGGATTGCTTTGCGAGGATTATATTACGGATAAGGTGGTAAATGTAGATGTGTTCGAGAAATCTAATGAGATTTTTGAAAATGTAGATCCTGCATTGATCGACCGCATTTATTCTTCCAAAGAAGGTATTGACTTGAGTGAATTCGACTTTAAAGATTTGGTTCATCCCAATGAATGTTTTGTGTTGAAGAGTGACCGGAACAGTGTACTGGCACGCTACAATCCTTTCACACATTCTATTATCCGCGTGCTGAAAGGGAAAAATTATGGAATTGAACCCCGGAATGCGGAACAGAGTTTTGCTTTTGAGATCCTGAATGATCCGAATATCAAACTGGTGGCTCTGACAGGAAAAGCAGGAACAGGTAAGACTTTGCTGGCTTTGGCTGCTGCGTTGGGTAAACTGACCGATTACAAACAGATTTTGCTGGCACGTCCTGTTGTAGCGCTTTCTAATAAAGACATAGGTTTCCTTCCGGGAGATGCACAAGAGAAAGTAGCTCCTTATATGCAACCATTATTTGACAATCTGAACGTGATAAAACGTCAGTTTGCAGCAAACTCTACCGAAGTGAAGCGGATAGAAGATATGCAGAAAAGCGAACAGCTGGTGATTGAAGCTTTGGCATTTATCCGTGGTCGTAGTTTGAGCGAAATGTATTGCATCATTGACGAAGCGCAGAATCTGACCCCAAATGAAATAAAGACAATCATCACCCGTGCAGGCGAAGGTACGAAGATGGTATTTACGGGAGATATCCAGCAGATTGACCAACCTTATCTGGATAGTCAGTCCAATGGTCTGGTATATATGATTGATCGTATGAAAGACCAGAATATCTTTGCACACGTCAATTTGCTGAAAGGTGAACGAAGTGAATTGAGTGAACTGGCAAGCAACCTGCTGTAGGAAATGAAGAATGAAAAATGAAGAATGAAGAATTTACTATGCAGCATAATAGCGCAGCTTATTCTTCATTCTTCATTTTTCATTCTTCATTTGTTTTATTCTTTCTTTCCGAAATATTTAAGGAACTGTGTACGTTCAAATGTATTGACGCCTTTAATATCTTTGATATTCAGTTTGCCTTTGAATTGAGCTATATTTTCGAATCCTTTGCGTTCCATCCATGCAGAGAGGAAGCGGTTGGCTTCTCCAATAAATGCGTTTGTATTCAGATAGACTGCGCTACATACTTCTACGGCTGAAGCACCGGCAAGGATAGCTTTCACTACTGATTCTGCATTGGCAACACCACCGGAAGCCGCATAGTCGATCTTATCTACTACTGCAGATGCAATTCCAATCCAGCGGAGCGGATTGGCGAGATCGGAAGCATTACTGAATATTTCTCCTGACATATGCTCCATCTTTTCGATGTTGATGTCTGGCTGATAGAAGCGGTTGAAGAGAACAACTGCGGCTGCACCGTTGGCATACAACTGATCGATTAATACCACAGGGTTGGTCAGGTTATCACCCAGCTTCATGATAACGGGAATGTTAACCGTCTGCTTGATGCGGCGGAGAATGTCGATGTGGCGTTGTTCGAATGAACCGTATGTATATTGCAGTTCTGATTGCAAGGCGAGGATATTGATTTCCAATGCGTCGGCACCAGCCTCTTCAATCTTCTTTGCAAAGTCGATCCATTCGGAATCAGTGTAGCAGTTGATGCTGGCAATGATAGGAATGGGGCATACCTTTTTGCTTTCTTTTATTAAAGTCAGGTATTCAGATAACTTGTGCTCACGGATATATTCTTCCAGATAGTCACTGGCTTCGGGATAGAATGCCGGGTCTTTCAGTTGATCTGCTTCCAGCATGATCTGTTCCTCAAACAGTGATTTCAGAACGACAGCACCGGCACCATCTTCGGCCAATTTTTTGTTTTTGCCGACACTGTTGGTCAGCCCTGAGCTACTGATGATGATAGGGTTTCTAAGAGAAAGCCCTGCGAAAGTAGTTTTTAAATCGGTCATAGCAATATGTTTTTTAATACTTAATCAATAATTTCTTTCTCCGAAAATCTTGCTTCCTACTCGTACCAGCGTACTTCCTGCGGCAATGGCTTCGTGATAGTCATGTGACATTCCCATTGATAGTTCGCAGAAAGTATCAGAGTGGGTGAACCAAGTTGTTTTTATCTCGTTAAAGAGTCTATTTAGTGAACAAAATTCCCGGTTGATTTGTTCAATACAATCGGTGTTGCTGGCCATACCCATTAATCCGCAGATGCGCACATGAGTCAGCTCTTTCCATTCTCCGGCATTCAGCATCTCTTTACATTCTTCGGGACTGAAACCAAATTTGGTTTCTTCCTGCGCAACGTGAATCTGCAACAGGCAGTTCACAGTACGTCCGGCCTTGACAGCTTGTTTGTTGACTTCGGCCAGCAGTTTATAACTATCAATTCCATGAATCATCGCTACGTATGGTATCATGTATTTGATTTTATTCGTTTGCAGGTGCCCGATAAAATGCCATTCGATATCTTTCGGCAAACTTTCGTATTTAGCTGTCATTTCCTGCACTTTGCTTTCTCCAAAAATACGCTGTCCCGCCTGATATGCTTCTTCTATCGCTTCGTTGGGATGGAATTTTGAGACAGCAACCAGCCGGACTCCTTGAGGGAGTTCGGCCAGCACTTGCTTTAAATTGTCAGCAATACTCATTGTTACTTATGCTTTTGACGGATCAAATTCCGGTTTGTCATTCGGTTCGGCGCTGTAAGGATATACATCCATGAGCGGAGTTTCGGATACCATACCGATCTGATAATCTGCCATGGTTCCTTTCATGCCCTCATCCAGCTTTTTCACTGCATCACGCAAGTCGGCAGCTTGTACCAATACTTGAGTGGAAGTCTTTTTTTCCGCACCGCTTTTTTCATCGAGCGTGATAAAAATAAGTTTGCATTTGAACCAGCGGTCGGCACTTTCTTCGTCACTGGGGAATAATTCGCTATAGTTGGCACGTTTGATGTCCGAAACGGTAAATTCTCCGGAGATAAACGGAGTCATTTCTTCGATAATCCGTGCTTCTGCTTCTGTAAAGCTGAGTGCATCAACAAGATAAGGTTCAGTTACTTTCTTCTGCATTCCGTTTTCCATTACTTTCTCATAACGGATCTTGCACTCAAACCATGTATGCATTGCCATAATTTTCTTCCTTTTTAATTAATTGATTCATGTAAATTGCCTACAAAGATAAACAAAATACCAAAGTAAGTGCCGAAAGATTTTTATTTTCTTTTATGCAGATTTTTTAGTTCAAATGAAAGCATGACACGGAAAAGTCCGATGATGAGGAAAGTAAAAGAAATCATGTAGACTGCGTAGAGTGCTCCTATAGCGGGTTGCCATAATATTAAAAGGGAACACAGAATGGCAAGGATACCGAAAGCCATGTACCAGCCCCAGTCGCGGGTTCCGTAACGTTTCAAGTCGATGGAATAGCCGGTGGAGGAGAAGCCGCGGAACATAAGCCAGAAGGCTATGATAAAAGGAATGACTTCCATGCTGACCATTGGGTAGGCAATCAGGTAGATGCCCAGAACAAGGTCGATCAGTCCGCCTACGATATACCATCCCCAGCTCGGGACACCTTTCCGGTTGCTAAAAGCGAAGATAATTTCTAAAATACCGCTTATCAACATCGATACACTGAAAATGATACTTAAAGCTACATAGGTGCTCACGGGTGAGAACATGAGCCAAAGGGCTACAATGATATACACGATTCCCAAAAGAAGAGAAGTCCACCAATTTTTTACTGAATGTTGAATCTCATTGAATACAGTTTCCATACATTTTATATTTTAAATTGAATACTAGGGTGATTTCGTTGTGGAATAACAAATTCAATTTAGAAAAGGTTTTCCGTGAACATATTTGGGGGAATCGTTGTTTCCTATATAAAGTAAATTTTAAATATAGATGCATTATGGCAACAACAAATTTCAAAGGACAACCGGTGAAACTAATCGGTGAATTTATACAAGTAGGTAAGGTAGCTCCTGACTTCGAGCTGGTAAAAACAGATTTATCTTCTTTCTCTCTGAAAGATTTGAATGGTAAAAATGTGATTTTAAATATTTTCCCGAGTCTGGATACCAGCGTATGTGCAACCTCTGTACGTAAGTTTAATAAGATGGCTGCCGGACTGAAAGATACGGTAGTATTGGCTATCTCTAAGGACCTTCCTTTTGCGCACGGTCGTTTCTGTACAACGGAAGGTATTGAAAATGTAATTCCATTGTCTGATTTCCGCTTCTCTGATTTCGACGAAAGTTACGGAGTGCGTATGGCAGATGGTCCGTTAGCAGGACTTTTGGCCCGTGCAGTAGTTGTGATTGGCAAGGATGGCAAGATTGCTTATACGGAACTTGTTCCTGAAATTACCCAGGAGCCTGATTATGATAAAGCCTTAGCTGCTGTAAAGTAATATAGAATATGGAGTATTAAGTATTAGGTATGCAGCTAATAAACGAATACGGCTAATACTTAATACTGCTCTTATCTTAAAGATTTTGACCTAATGGGAACTGGTAAAAAGGCTTGGTAAACTGCCAAGGCTCCGTTCTTGTTAGGTTGTGTTTTTTCTACACTAAACCTCAACTATCATGAACAAGATGAAAACTCTATTCATCACCCTGTTATGTATGGGTGCTGGAACTCTGTCGGCTCAAACTGCCGATAGTACACAAACTTCTCCCTGGACAAAAGAAGGATTTGCCGGACTGAAACTGACACAGGTGAGCCTGACTAACTGGGCTGCCGGAGGTGATAACTCTGTTGCCTTTGACTTGCAGGGCACTTATCAGATTGATTATAAGAAAGGAAAACATTTGTGGAATAATCGTATCGAACTGGCTTATGGATTGAATAAGACCGGTGACGACGGAACCAGGAAGGCTAATGATAAGATTTATTTGAATACGAATTATGGCTATGCTATTGCCAAAAGTTGGTATGCCAGCGCATTCGCTACTTTCCAGACGCAGTTCTCTCCCGGATATGACTATTCTGTCAATAAAGATGTTGCTATCTCCGAATTTATGGCTCCCGCTTATTTGACTACCGGTTTGGGCTTTACTTATGATCCCGGTAAGATATTTACCGTTGTATTGTCTCCTGCTGCATGGCGCGGAACATTTGTTCTCAATGACCGTCTCTCGGACGAAGGAGCTTATGGAGTAGACCCGGGCAAACACCTGTTATCCAGCTTCGGTGCTAACTTGAAAGGGGAAGCCAAATATGAATTTTTGAAGAATATGACAGTATATTCGCGTTTGGATTTATATTCCGATTATCTGCACAAGCCATTGAACATAGATGTGAACTGGGAGGTGCAAATAAATATGATTATCAATAAATGGTTTTCAACCACGCTCACTACTAACCTGATGTATGACGATGATGTGAAGATTGTACAAAAGGATGGTACCAAAGGATCTCGTGTACAATTTAAAGAGATCTTGGGAGTGGGAGTCCAATTCAATTTCTAAGGATTGGTTTTTAAGTATTAGGTATTAAGTATTACCATGACTAATACTTAATACCTAATACTTAATACTTATTTTTTCTTCTTCTTCAGTCCCTTATAAGCCAGGAATCCGATGACCAATACCACCACTGCTATAATGACATAGCCGATTTCGTGGCTGTATGTGGTTGCCATTACATAGACGTCATTAGTGGTTTTGAGGTCTGTAAACCGGTAGATCAGGTATCCGAGTAGAGCCAATATACTGTTCCATATCGCAGCGCCGAGAGTGGTGTAAAGTAGGAAAGGTCCTAATTTCATGCCGGCTAATCCTGCGGGAATACTGATAAGTTGGCGTACAGCCGGAATGAGACGGCCAAAGAAAGTGGAGGCTGCACCGTGCTTTCTGAAATATTCTTCTGCATGGTGTACCTTTTCTTCGTCAATAAGGCACATGTGCCCTAAACGGCTGTTAGCGAATTTATAGACAATAGGACGACCCAGCCAACGCGCCAGGTAATAATTTACTAATGCACCGATATCTGCTCCTATGGTGGCAAATAGGACCACGAGAAAGATATTCATACTGTCGTCTGCCATAGCTTTCCATGCGGCAGGTGGCACTACGGCTTCCGAGGGGAAGGGAATAAAAGAACTTTCGATAGCCATAAAAATGGTGACTACCCAATAGTTCAAATTTTCTAATACCCATTTAAGAAGTTCTGCTACTGATTCCATGTTTTTTGAGGATAGAATTTATTAATCTGATTTATTTTTTTCCTTTCTTCTTTTTCTTATTCTCCTTTTTCATGCGTTCCCACACTTCCTTGAGAGTTCTTTCATCTTCCTCTCTATGTTCGGGACTATTTAACAGATCCAGAATCATATCTTCTTCCAGTGGATGTTCACATTCTTTGTTGTATTTAAAGAAGTTGTCGATTTCACCGTGCATGAGGCAAAGCACACTCAATTTCTCCGTCACATCTTCGTATTTCGGATTCATCTGGTACGCTTTTTCAAAGTATTCTTTGGCTTCTATCAGATAGTCACTTTCCGAATAAGCAGAGGCGATCATATACCACATTTCTATGTTAGAGTTAATCTCTATCGCTTTTTCGAAAGACAAGGCTGCTTCGTCTTCCAGCTCCTCTGCCAGATATAGTTTTCCCTCTGTCAGATAAATCAATCCTTCATTCGGGTTTATCTCTTTGGCTTTTTCGCAGAGCTGATGTGCTTCTTCATATCTTTCCAGATGAGACAGGGCGAAGGCTTTGCTGGTATATGTGTCTATTAATAGGACAGACTGTCTGTCTCCGTCTTCTTCAAAACGTGCGATTACTTTGTCGTAATAGTCATCGGCTTTCTGCCATTCTTCTTTATTGCCGTAGGATATTCCCATGAACATATAACCCAGTTCAGGGGGGATGGATTTAAGCTCGATCGCTTTTTGGTAATTCTCGATGGCATCATCCGAATTGTTCAGATAGAAAAAACAATGCGCTTTATAAGCGTAGGCTTCTCCACACTGATCGTCGGCTGCCAACGCAAAATCACAGGCTTCGATGGCCTTGTCTATTTGTTCCTGAACAAAGTAACATTTCACCAGCCCCATCCAGTAGGAAGCGTTGAAAGGAGATTTGTCGATGAGTTTGTTGTAATAGATGATGGCCGATTCTACTTGGTGGGTCGATGCCAGATAATCGGCTGTGAGGGCCATATATTCTTCATCTTCGGCATAACGCGATTTACCTCGGTCGAGCCATTCTTTGGCTGCGTCCGGGTATCCCATGTCCAGATAGAGAAATACGACATCAATGATTGTTTCCAGTTCGTCGGCATCCGCTATCGTACTTAATAACCATTGGGCTTCTTCCAGTTTTCCTCCATTCAGCAATAGTTCGGCTTTCAGCAGTTTCACTTCCGAGTCAAAATCTTCGGTGATGGAATCTGCTACTTTCTTTGCTTTTTGCAGTTTTTGGGTGTCCAGGTAGAGATAGGCTTGTTCGATGAGTAAAGCTGTATTTCCCGGATGTATCTTAAGTCCGTAGGTGATTACTTCTTGTGCTTCTTCAAATTTCCGTTCGGAGGCATACCAGTCGGCGATGTCGGCCAGTTGGTCAGCATCCAGATAAAGTTGTCGGTTTTCTGCTTTTGCTTTTTCGTAGTTTGTGATAAGTGTGGCTAGTTGCTTTTTGGCTGATGGTGAGTTCTTTCTACCCATTTTTATTAATTTTGTTCACCACAGATTACACGGATTAACACAGATTTTTATTCTTTATTTCTCTAATCTGTGTTAATCCGTGTAATCTGTGGTGAAAGGTTATTTATTAATCTTCCCCCACGTATCTTTCAACCCTACTGTGCGGTTGAAAATCAGTTTTTCCGGGGTTGATTCTTTGTCGATATTAAAGTAACCGATCCGTTGGAACTGCAGGTAGGAGAGTGTAGGCAGGGTAGCTGCGAACTTCTCTATGTAGCAGTTGGGCAGAACTTTCAATGAGTCCGGATTGATGATTTCTTTCATGGCTTCCAGTGCTTCGCAATTTTTTGCTTCGCGGATGGCAGCCAGTTCGTCGCGTGGGTTTTCCACTTTCCACAGGCGGTCGTACAAACGTACTTCTGCTTGTAGGCAGTGATTGCAGCTTACCCAATGGAGCGTGCCTTTCACCTTGCGGTTTGCGTCCGGCATACCGCTACGGGTATTAGCGTCATATTCACAATATACCTCTGTTATTACGCCGTTTTCGTCTTTCTTGCAACCGGTGCATTTTACGATATAGGCATTTTTGAGGCGTACTTCCTGTCCCGGTGTCATGCGGAAATATTTCTTGGGAGCGTCTTCCATGAAGTCTTCACGTTCCATCCACAGTTCACGGCTGAATTCGATCAGGTGGCTTCCTGCTTCCGGGTCTTCCGGGTTGTTGATTGCTTCCAGTTCTTCAACCTGTCCTTCCGGATAGTTGGTGATGATTAGTTTAACCGGGTTGATCACTGCCGATACACGGGTGGCACGGCTGTTCAGGTCGTCCCGAACGGAGCTTTCTAACAGGGCGATGTCGTTCAGGGCATCGTATGTGGTATATCCGATTTTATCAATAAATTTATGAATAGACTCCGGTGAATAACCGCGACGGCGGAAACCGCAGATAGTCGGCATACGGGGGTCGTCCCATCCGTTCACCAATCCTTCTTTTACCAGTGTGAGCAGGTTACGTTTGCTCATCAGGGTGTAGCTTAGGTTCAGTTTGTTGAATTCAGTCTGACGGGGACGGTTGTCGTTCAGGTCTTTTCCTTCTTTCAGCCAGTCGATGAAGAGGTCGTAAAGAGGACGGTGTACCACAAATTCGAGTGTACACAGCGAGTGAGTTACTCCTTCGAAGAAGTCACTCTGTCCGTGAGCGAAGTCATACATCGGATAAGCCTTCCAGGTAGTACCTGTACGGTGGTGCGGGTGTTTCACTACACGATAAATAATCGGATCGCGGAAGTGCATATTCGGGTTAGCCATGTCAATCTTGGCACGGAGCACCATGGCACCTTCTTCGATCTCGCCGCTATTCATTTTCTTAAAAAGTTCGAGGCTTTCTTCGATAGGACGATTGCGGTAAGGGCTTTCCACACCCGGTTGGGTAGGAGTACCTTTTTGCTGTGCGATCAGTTCGGAGCTTTGTTCGTCAATATATGCTTTTCCCTCCTGGATCAGGCGGATAGCGAAGTCCCATAATTGTTGGAAGTAGTCGGAAGCGTAGTATTCGTTTCCCCACTGGTAGCCCAACCATTGAATATCTTCTTTGATAGCTTCTACATATTCCACATCTTCCTTGGTCGGGTTTGTGTCGTCGAAACGAAGGTTACATACACCGCCGTGTTTTTCTGCGATGCCGAAATCAAGGCAAATAGCTTTGGCATGGCCGATGTGAAGGTAACCGTTAGGTTCGGGCGGGAAGCGTGTCTGCACTTTTCCACCATTTTTACCTTCTTTCAAGTCTTTCTCTACTGCCTGTTCAATAAAGTTCAAGCTTTTCTTTTCGCCTGCTTCTTCGTTTTTAATATCTGTCATAACGGTTAATGTTATCTGTATTTAGGCTACAAAAGTAGGACATTTTTTTTATTTAACCGGAATATAACCGCTCTTTTTTATAATGTCCTGTCCGTCGGACGAGAGAATAAACTGAATCAGGGGTGAGACTTGTTCCTTATTTTTTACATTATAGTAGTAATAAAGCGGGCGCACGATGGGGTAGGTCTTATTGGTGGCGTTCTCTACCGTAGGCGTGGCATAGTGGGTGCCGTCGTATGATACGGAAAGCGTTTTGACACGGGGAGATACGTATGCCAGTCCGACATATCCGATGGCTCCTTTGGTCTGACTGACAGACTGGATGATGGCACCCGTTGCCGGCATAGAAAGGCTGCTTGCCATGTAGTTTTTATTTTTCAGTACGCTCTCTTTGAAAAATTCGTAAGTACCGGACGATGTTTCGCGCGAGTAAACCACTATTTTGCGATCGTCTCCGCCTACCTGTTTCCAGTTGTTTATCTTCCCCCGGAAAATGTCTTCCAGTTGTTGGCGGGTCAGCTGCTTTACCGGATTGGAGGGATGCACCACCACGGCAAGGGCATCGTAGGCTACAATCACTTCGTCTACTTCTTCTCCGGCTCCTTTTATTTTCATCTTTTCGCTGAACTTGATCGGGCGGGAAGCCATTGCGATGTCCGTTGTATGATCCATTAAAGCGGAGATACCTACACCGGTTCCACCACCGGTCACTGTGACACGGGCCTCCGGATGCTGGTTCATAAACCGCTCTGCTGTCTGTTGTGCGACAGGCAGTACCGTATCGCTACCTTTAATACGTTGTGCGTTGGCACCGAGCGAGAGTAAGGAAAGGGCGATTAATAAGTTTCTTCTCACTTTCATATTTCTTCGTTTTATTAACGTTGCAAATTAAGCAATCGGATATTACATTTTCATTTCATCCGGAGTGGAAATGATACTTGTAACACAAACGTAACATGATTGAAACATTTCCTTCAAACGTTAGTCACACCTCCTTAATAAAGAGATGCTTTCTTTGCATCAGAAATCATAGCAGGTATATGAAAAAGGTATTTGAAAAGATTATAGAAGGAATGTTGACTTGTAGCGGCTTTGTGACAAGTATTACTATTCTGCTGATTGTACTCTTCCTTTTCACTGAAGCTTTCGGGCTGTTCAAGAGTAAAGTGATTGAAGAGGGATATGTGTTGGCGCTGAATAAGAGCAACAAGGTCAGTGTGTTGAGCCCCGCACAGATAAAAAATGTTTTTGACGAAGAGATTACAAACTGGAAGGAACTCGGTGGGGAAGATCTCCCTATCCGGGTTTTTCGTTTGGAGGACATAACGCAGTATTATACGGAAGAGGAATTGGGACCTGCTTATGAATATGCAGGCGATAAGATTACGGAGCTGGTGGAGAAAACACCCGGCATCGTAGCTTTTGTTCCGCAGAAGTTTATTGTTCATCCGGACGCGGTACATTTCATAGAGGATAACACTATTTCCGTAAAGGATGTATTTGCGGGTGCCGAATGGTTTCCTACGGCTACTCCGGCTGCTCAATTCGGCTTTCTGCCGTTGATTACCGGGACGTTGTGGGTGAGCCTGTTTGCCATCCTTTTTGCTTTGCCGTTCGGGCTGTCGGTTTCTATTTATATGTCTGAAGTGGCAAATCCGAAAGTGCGGAACTGGCTGAAACCGATTATCGAACTGTTGAGTGGTATTCCTTCCGTTGTTTATGGCTTTTTCGGATTGATTGTCATTGTTCCGTTGATTCAGAAATTGTTTGATCTTCCGGTGGGAGAGAGTGGCTTGGCGGGAAGTATCGTACTGGCTATTATGGCATTGCCTACTATTATAACGGTGACGGAAGACGCGATGCGCAACTGTCCGCGTGCAATGCGGGAAGCGAGTCTGGCATTGGGCGCTTCGCAATGGCAGACGATATATAAGGTAGTGATTCCTTATTCTATTTCGGGGATTACATCCGGTGTGGTACTCGGTATCGGACGTGCTATCGGGGAGACGATGGCAGTATTGATGGTGACGGGTAATGCGGCTGTGATTCCGACAACAATCCTTGAGCCTTTGCGTACCATTCCGGCTACGATTGCGGCCGAACTGGGAGAAGCTCCTGCGGGAGGACCTCACTATCAGGCGTTGTTCCTGTTGGGTGTCGTACTGTTCTTCATCACATTGATTATCAACTTTAGTGTGGAATATATTTCCTCTAAAGGATTAAAACGTAGCAAATAAGATGGAAATACGGAGTAATAATAAAGCTAAACACCGTTCGCAGAAAGTTGCTTTCGGGATTTTCCGGCTGTTGAGCCTTTGCATTGTACTGATATTGTTTGCAATTCTGGGATTTATCGTCTATAAAGGAATCGGCGCTATCAGTTGGGATTTTATCACTTCGGCTCCTACGGACGGGATGACAGGTGGCGGTATATGGCCGGCTATTGTCGGTACTTTCTATCTGATGGTGGGGAGTGCGCTGTTCGCCTTTCCGATAGGGGTGATGAGCGGAATTTATATGAATGAGTATGCGCCGAAAGGTAAGTTGGTACGCTTTATCCGGGTGATGACCAATAACTTGAGCGGTATTCCTTCCATCGTATTCGGATTGTTCGGTATGGCGCTGTTTGTCAATTATATGGGATTTGGTGATAGTATTTTGGCCGGTTCTTTGACATTAGGTTTGCTTTGCGTACCTTTGGTCATTCGGACAACGGAGGAAGCTTTGAAAGCCATTCCTGACAGTATGCGTGAAGGTAGCCGGGCCTTGGGGGCAACGAAGTTGCAGACGATCTGGCACGTCATTCTGCCGATGGGGATGCCGAACATTATCACAGGGTTGATTCTTGCCTTGGGACGTGTTTCGGGAGAGACGGCGCCGATTCTGTTTACTTGTGCCGCATATTTCCTGCCACAACTGCCAACGGGTATTTTCGATCAGTGTATGGCATTGCCTTACCATTTGTATGTGATTTCCACGAGTGGAACGGATATGGAGGCACAATTGCCGCTGGCTTATGGTACGGCATTGGTGTTGATTATGATTATCCTGTTCGTGAATCTGCTGGCCAATGCATTGAGAAAGTATTTTGAGAAAAGAGTAAAAACAAACTAGATTAGTATATGGATACAGTGAAAATAGATGCGCGTGATGTGAACTTTTGGTATGGAGATTTTCATGCATTGAAGGGTATCAGTATGCAGATTGAGGAAAAGTCGGTTGTCGCTTTTATCGGACCGTCCGGTTGTGGTAAGTCTACTTTCCTCCGGCTTTTCAACCGGATGAATGATTTGATTCCTGCTACCCGTCTGGAGGGAGAAATCCGTATCGACGGACATAATATATATGCGAAAGGGGTGGAAGTGGACGAACTCCGCAAGAATGTAGGAATGGTGTTCCAGCGTCCGAATCCTTTTCCGAAAAGTATATTCGAGAATGTAGCTTACGGACTTCGTGTTAATGGAATAAAAGACAATGCTTTCATTCGCCATCGTGTGGAGGAAACGTTGAAAGGAGCGGCTCTTTGGGATGAGGTGAAAGATAAGTTGAAGGAGTCGGCTTATGCATTGTCCGGCGGACAGCAACAGCGGCTTTGTATCGCCCGTGCGATGGCTGTCTCTCCTTCGGTATTGCTGATGGATGAGCCTGCGTCTGCACTCGACCCTATTTCTACGGCTAAGGTGGAGGAGCTGATCCATGAATTGAAGAAGGATTATACGATTGTAATCGTTACGCATAATATGCAGCAGGCAGCCCGTGTCAGTGATAAGACGGCGTTTTTCTATATGGGCGAAATGGTGGAATTCGATCAGACGAAAAGGATATTCACCAATCCGGAGAAAGAGGCTACCCAGAATTACATAACGGGACGCTTCGGGTAATTCGTGAAATCCGTGCCTGAAATTTATCTCTGAAATGTCATTAGCAAAATATTAATCATTTATATATAATAGACTATGGTAAAGTTTATAGAATCGGAACTTATCCTATTGAAGAAGGAAATTGATGAAATGTGGACCTTGGTGTACAACCAACTTGACCGTGCCGGAGAGGCTGTGTTGACCCTCGACAAGGAGTTGGCTCAACAAGTGATGGTTCGCGAGCGTCGGGTGAATGCTTTTGAATTGAAGATAGATAGCGATGTGGAAGATATTATCGCATTATATAATCCGGTGGCGATTGACCTCCGTTTTGTATTGGCTATGCTGAAGATCAATACGAATCTGGAACGCTTGGGCGACTTTGCGGAAGGTATTGCCCGCTTTGTACTTCGTTGCAAAGAGCCGGTGTTGGATGCGGAATTATTGAACCGTCTTCGTCTGGCAGAGATGCAGGCAGAAGTGTTGTCGATGCTGGAACTGGCGAAGCGTGCCTTAAATGAAGAAAGCAATGATTTGGCAGCGGGAGTTTTTGCCAAGGATAATTTGCTGGATGAAATCAATGCGGATGCGACAGGTATTCTTTCTGACTATATCATCGAACATCCGGAAGCTGTACATACCTGCGTAGATTTGGTCAGTGTGTTTCGTAAACTGGAACGTTCGGGAGACCATATTACCAATATTGCCGAGGAGATTGTTTTCTTCATTGACGCCAAAGTGTTAAAACATCGTGGCAAAACGGACGAAAACTACCCGGAAAAGTAATTTTTGGCAGATTTTTAAACAGAAATTAGGGCTCCTTAAAAAATTATCCTATATTTGTCACCTATAACGGATAAGTTACAGGAGATTTTGCTTCAAATGATAATAAATCCAAAGAATTTTCAAAAAGATGTTATATGACATGTTTTATAATTTGGATAGTATCGGTAAAACCGCCTATATTTGCACCGTTATCCTGAAAACAATCTTTTTACCTTAAAAAAAACTAATACCTATTGAAAACTGAAAAATGGAGCTTTGTGAAAAGCCCCATTTTTTTTTGCTCTTATTTTTTAAGCTCCTTTCTAATTCGTATCTTTGACCCTTGCATTAAGAGAGTATTCTCAATCTTAAAATAGTAAGTAGTAAATCGTAAAATAGTAAATGAAATTATGTTTTCTGGAATCGTAGAAGAATATGCTACTTTGGTAGCACTGGTGAAAGACCAGGAGAATATACACTTTACATTTAAGTGTTCGTTTGTGAATGAGTTGAAAATCGACCAGAGTATTTCTCACAATGGTGTGTGTCTGACAGTGGTGACTCTGACAGATGATACGTATACGGTGACTGCCATGAAAGAAACATTGGAACGCTCTAATCTCGGTCTGCTGAAAGTGGGGGATAAGGTGAATGTTGAACGTAGCATGATGATGAATGGCCGGTTGGACGGACATATTGTTCAGGGACATGTAGACCAGACTGCTACTTGTATTGATGTTAAGGATGCGGAAGGTAGTTGGTATTTTACCTTCCAATATGCGTTTGATAAGGAAATGGCGAAACGTGGATATATTACGGTGGATAAAGGTTCGGTGACTGTGAACGGTGTTAGCCTGACAGTATGTAATCCGACCGATGATACTTTCCAGGTAGCTATCATTCCTTATACGTATGAGCATACAAACTTCCATACGTTTGAGATTGGCAGTGTGGTAAATATTGAATTCGATATTATCGGTAAGTATATCAGCCGGATGATTCAATATAAATAGTTGGCTGTCGCGAAAGCGAATTTCAATCGTAAATCATAAAATCGCAATCTTATGGATTTTCTTCAATTGGTACAGGCTCGTCAAAGCGACCGTTCGTATGATAAGGAGCGTCCGGTGGAGCCGGAAAAGTTGGAACGGATACTTGAAGCTGCTCGTTTAGCGCCTTCGGCCTGTAATGCGCAGCCTTGGAAGTTTGTAGTCATCACGGATAAGGAACTGGCTCAAAAAGCGGGGAAAGCTGCTGCTGGTTTGGGGATGAATAAGTTTGCTAAAGATGCTCCCGTGCATATTCTGGTGGTAGAGGAATCTGCTAATATTACCTCTCTGCTTGGTGGAAAGGTGAAAGGCAAGCATTTTCCATTGATCGACATTGGAATAGTTGCTGCTCATATTGCTTTGGCGGCTGAAGCCGAAGGACTGGGCTCTTGTATTCTGGGTTGGTTTGATGAAAAAGAAATGAAACAGCTTGCCGGTATCCCTGCTTCCAAACGTTTATTGCTGGATATTGTCATTGGCTATCCGGCAAAGGAAAAACGCAAAAAGATGAGGAAGCCGAAAGAAAAGGTGGTTTCATACAACCGTTATTGATTGAAAAATAATTATATTCTTAGTTCTTTAGGATAAGCATATAACCGAAAGCATCGTTGGTTTTAAAGGAAGAGTCCGTTCCTTTTAAACCAACGATGCTTTCCTTTTAAAGGAACGGACTGTTTGTTTAAAACCAAAAGTGTTTCTTCTAAAGTGTTGATATATAACTTATTATTAATGCCGCTGAATAAGCGGTATTAATAATGTAGTATTTATTTCTTTTTTGACAAATCCTTCAGCAAATAGTCTACTGCCGCTTTCAGTTGGGCGTCTTCTCCTTTCAGGCTGGCTTCGGACTTATTATAGATAAGAATATCAGGTTGTAAAGTCTGATTTTCGAGATCGTTGCACTGCTTGCTTCCTTTTCCTTATAAATCTTTCAGTAATACTTTACTTGCTTTTTTATAGTATTCTTCTCTGGATTCGGTCAGCACTTTCCATTCGTCGTTGAATTCTTCGTCTTTATCAATTTTGAAATTCTCGGAACCGTATGTATCCAAACGATCCAATAAGATGGCTACATTCAATTGATTGATATCCATTGACGGTTGATAGCCGATCTCTTCGCTTTTTTCGTCGGTGACTACCTCGTGAATCAATTCTATTTCCTGCAACTGATAAAGCACCTGATTGGTTAGCCGAATGGGGATCTGATGTTCTTCCGAGATTTCTGCAGCCGTATAGGGAGGCTCGTTCTTCTCAAACCGTTTGGCTATGAGCGACATAATCAGGATGGATATAAAGTCCCGGTATCGTCTGCTGATATTCCGGGTGTCCTGGTCAAAACTAAAACTGCGGATATTCTGTCCGGCATACGTCAATTCGGCTCCGAATAAACAGATTGTCCAAGATATTTGCAACCAAAGCAAAAATAAAGGAAGTGCGGCAAAACTACCGTAAATGGCGTTGTACTTTGATACCCACAACTGGCTGTTGATATACAGGAATTGAAAAGCCTGATAAGCAGACCCCGCCAGAATGCCTGCAATGAGCGCGTGTTTGAATTTTACTTTCGTATTCGGCATGAAGATATACAGCCCTGTGAACATCAGCCATGTCAGGACGAAAGGGATAAGCCGTATCATGAATTTCATAATAGGAGCAAGCAGGACGAAATCATCCATCTGTTTGAGAATGGTACTCATAAACAGAGAAAGTCCTCCGGACACTACGATTAGAATCGGCATCAATAGGAACATAGAGAAGTAATCCGTAATCTTGCGATACATGGACCGTGCTTTTTTTACTTCCCAAATACGGTTGAAGGTGATTTCAATATTGCTGACCAGATTGATAACCGTCCATAACAACATGACCAAACCAACTCCAATGAAAATACCTCCTTTGGTTTGTGAAAGATAGGAGTTGACAAATGAGAGAATGGCCTCTGTTGTTTCTATATTTCCTCCGAAACCATTGCGGAACTGATGTTCCATCAGGTTGTCGAATCCAAAACCGCGTGCCACGGCAAACAGGATGGCAAGTATCGGTACAATGGCGAGTAATGTGCTATATGTCAGTGCGGAAGCTTTATTAGCCATCCGGTCTTTGGTAAACCGGTTGATACAAAGATAGATGGTCTTTATAATATTGTAGAGTGAGAACTTGGTTCGGGTCACTTCATCTTCCGTAATGCGCCAGATGTCATACGTAAGAAACTTCCATATATCGGTGATTTTCTTCTTCATAGTTCAACGGATAATTAAAAGAAAAAGCAGTCAGCCTATAAGCCGAGTTCTGTACCTTATATAAAACAAGGTGCCTGTCATTTATCTGAGTGGCGTGTCACCACGACACTTTAGCGGTCTACCCTCCGACATGGAGCGAGCAACTCTCATAACGCCGGTTTACATGACCTTACAACTCCTAAGACGTACAGCCCGACATGTCACCATGCGGCCGGTGGGCTCTTACCCCACCTTCTCACCCTTACCTCTCCCCGAAAGGAGCGGCGGTTATTTTCTTCTACGTTACTCTACCCTCACGGACAGCTTTCTGTTAGGAAGTAGGATGCTCTATGTTGCCCGGACTTTCCTCCTGCACGAAACGTGCACGCGACAGACCGGCCAACTGCTTTAGACTGCAAAAATACGTCATTTATTTTGTTTTAGCCAAAGAAAGTACCACAAATAGAAATAATTTCTACCTTTGCTATTATTAAAATGAATTTTAATGAAGAAGAATATCCTCCTTTTCTCTTGTTTTCTGGTGATTGCGGCAGTCAGCCTGAAAGCACAGGAAATACGTCCCATGCCTGCCGATTCAGCTTATGGGGTAGTGCATATCTCTGTTTGCAATTTGCGCGAAGAAGGCAAATTTACTTCCGGCATGAGTACGCAGGCATTGTTGGGGATGCCGGTCAAAGTACTTCAATATACCGGTTGGTACGAGATACAAACGCCGGATGATTATACCGGATGGGTACACCGGATGGTGATTACCCCCATGTCGAAGGAACGTTATGATGAGTGGAACCGGGCGGAAAAGATAGTGGTTACTTCGCATTATGGATTTGCGTATGAAAAACCGGATGAAAGTTCTCAACCTGTGTCCGACGTGGTTGCAGGCAATCGTCTGAAGTGGGAGGGAAGCAAGGGGCATTTCTACAAAGTATCTTATCCCGACGGTCGGAAAGCATACATCTCTAAATCTATTTCTCAACCGGAAACAAAATGGAGGGCTTCATTGAAACAAGATGTTGAAAGTATCATTGCGACTGCTTATTCGATGATGGGAGTCCCTTATCTGTGGGCAGGAACCTCTTCCAAAGGAGTAGATTGTAGCGGCTTGGTACGTACCGTGCTTTTTATGCATGATATTATTATTCCGAGAGATGCGTCTCAACAGGCTTATGTGGGCGAACATATTGAGATTGCTCCTGATTTTGCCAATGTACAACGGGGGGATTTAGTGTTTTTTGGTCGTAAAGCGACTGCGGAGCGTAAAGAAGGAATCTCTCACGTTGGTATTTACCTTGGTAATAAACAGTTTATCCACGCTTTGGGCGATGTACACATCAGTAGTATGAACCCTGTGGATAAGAACTATGACGAGTTCAACACGAAACGTCTGCTTTTTGCCGTTCGCTTCCTACCTTATATTAATAAGGAGAAGGGAATGAATACTACGGATAATAATCCTTATTATAAATAGTCGATAAATGATGGTTGATAGTTACTGTGAGTATTTTGCATAAATATCTATCATCTATTATCTGCCACCTGTCATTTATCACTTATCATTTGTAATTTATCATCTATTAAAGCATGCAGAACAGAAGAGATTTTTTGAAAACAGCGACTTTGGCTGCTTTGGGTTCAGGGTTGGTTGTCCGTCAGACATTAGCCGGAGAATCATCGCTTTCTAACGTCTATATAAATAAGCTCGGTTTGGGAGGAAAGATGAAAATGAGCTTTTTCCCTTATGAATTGAAGTTGAAGCATGTGTTTACGGTTGCCACATATTCACGCACAACGACTCCTGATGTACAGGTGGAAATAGAATATGAAGGGATAACGGGGTACGGAGAGGCCTCTATGCCTCCTTATTTGGGAGAGACGGTAGAATCGGTAATGAGTTTTCTGGGGAAAGTGAATCTGGAACAGTTTAGTGATCCTTTTCAGCTAGATGACATTTTGTCATACGTTGACAGCCTCTCGCCAAAAGACACGGCGGCGAAAGCTGCGGTAGATATCGCCCTTCATGATTTGGTGGGAAAACTGTTGGATGCTCCCTGGTATAAAATATGGGGATTGAACAAAGAAAAGACGCCTTCTACCACCTTCACGATAGGTATTGATACACCGGATGTAGTACGGGAGAAAACAAAAGAGTGCGCCGATCAGTTTAATATATTAAAGGTAAAGCTGGGACGGGACAATGATAAGGAGATGATTGAAACCATCCGATCGGTAACGAATCTACCGATAGCGATAGATGCCAACCAAGGCTGGAAAGACCGTCAATACGCGCTTGATATGATTCATTGGCTGAAAGAAAAAGGTATTGTGATGATAGAACAGCCTATGCCGAAGGAGAAGCTAGACGACATTGCCTGGATAACACAACAAAGTCCATTGCCGATATTTGCAGATGAATCGTTGCAGCGTTTGGGAGATGTAGCTGCCTTGAAAGACGCTTTCACGGGAATTAATATTAAACTGATGAAATGTACCGGTATGCGTGAAGCATGGAAGATGGTAACACTGGCTCATGCGCTCGGTATGCGTGTGATGGTGGGTTGTATGACAGAGACCTCGTGTGCTATTTCAGCAGCTTCACAGTTCTCACCATTAGTCGATTTTGCCGACCTGGATGGTAACTTGCTTATTTCTAATGATCGATTTAAAGGGGTAGAAGTGGTGAATGGAAAGATCACCCTGAATGATTTGCCCGGAATCGGTGTCATGAAAATCTGACTTTACTGAATGAATGTCAGAGTGTTAAAGCCATCTGACATACAACGAATGTAAATTTGTCAGGTGTTGTCGTTAACCGCTGTTAAGCTCTAAATATTCTCTGTTAAAAGTGGACAAAAAAGAGTGACAAGTAGAATAAGTGAACGATATTTGTTATTATTTTAACGTCGTAAAAGTTAAAACAATGTCGAATATTAACAATTTAAAGAATTATAAATCATGAAACAGACAACAAAGAACATTCTGGGAGTAGGAGCAATCATTCTTCTTAGCTCAGGAGTTGCAGGATTGACAACTTACAAATTGTTGCAATCTAACGAAGCTGCTAAAGAGACATCTTTTAATGAGATGTTCAAGCAGAATCCCAATGTCAAATTGGCTGCTTTTGACGCTGTGAACGCTCAACCTGTTGACCTGACTCAGGCTGCGGAGAATTCGCTTCATGCTGTCGTACATATAAGGTCTACTCAAGAAGCTAAAACAAGAACTGTTCAGCAAGCGCCGGACATCTTCGATTTCTTTTTTGGTGATGGACGCGGACAGCAGCGTCAGGTACAGTCTCAACCTCGTGTAGGTTTTGGTTCGGGAGTAATCATCTCGAAAGATGGATATATCGTAACGAATAATCACGTGATTGAAGGTGCGGATGAAATCAGTGTGAAACTGAATGATAACCGTGAGTTTAAAGGACGCGTGATTGGTACTGACCCCAGCACCGACCTTGCATTGGTAAAAATAGAAGGTGATGATTTTCCGACTATTCCGGTAGGAGACTCCGAAGCGTTGAAAGTAGGAGAGTGGGTATTGGCGGTAGGTAACCCGTTCAATCTGAACTCTACTGTAACTGCCGGTATCGTAAGTGCGAAAGCCCGTTCTCTGGGTGTATATAATGGTGGTATAGAATCATTCATTCAAACGGATGCTGCTATCAATCAGGGGAATAGTGGTGGTGCGCTGGTAAATGCCAAAGGTGAACTGGTAGGTATCAATTCGGTGCTTTCTTCTCCGACAGGTGCTTATGCAGGATATGGTTTCGCTATCCCGACCAGCATTATGACGAAGGTAATTGCCGACCTGAAACAATACGGAACAGTACAACGTGCATTGCTCGGTATTCGTGGTGGTTCTATCGGTAGCAGTTTGATGGACGACCGTCAACCGATTGATAAATCCGGTAAGACACTGGCAGATAAAGCTAAAGAACTGGGTGTTGTAGAAGGAGTGTGGGTTTCTGAAATCGTAGAGAATGGTTCTGCTGCAGGAGCTGACATTAAAGTGGACGACGTAATTATCGGTGTGGATAATAAGAAAGTATCTAATATGGCCGACTTGCAGGAAGCTCTTGCGAAACATCGTCCGGGTGATAAAGTGAAAGTGAAACTGATGCGCGATAAGAAGGAAAAGACCGTTGAAGTAACGTTGAAGAACGAACAAGGTACTACCAAAATCGTGAAAGATGCAGGCATGGAAATCTTGGGAGCTGCTTTCAAAGAATTGCCGGATGATTTGAAGAAACAATTGAATCTGGGTTACGGTTTGCAAGTGACAGGGGTTTCTTCCGGTAAGATGTCAGATGCAGGAGTTCGTAAAGGTTTCATTATCCTAAAAGCTAATGACCAGCCGATGCGCAAAGTCAGCGATCTGGAAGAGGTGATGAAAGCTGCTGTTAAGTCTCCGAATCAGGTATTGTTCCTGACCGGTGTGTTCCCATCCGGTAAACGCGGATACTTCGCTGTCGATCTTACTCAAGAGTAATATATAAAATAAGGTAAGAAGATTATAGGATAAGCTAATGAAATAGAAAAAGGATGCCGCCAATCAACTTGTCGGCATCTCTTTTTGTTTTATTAGTTGAAAAATATAGTGTAAAAGTTACTTAATTTTGTATGTTAACAAATTATTTGTCGTAACTTTGCACTCCAAATCTGTTTTTAAAGAATGAGACAACTAAAGATTACCAAAAGTATCACTAACAGAGAGAGCGCTTCTCTTGATAAGTATTTGCAGGAAATCGGCCGTGAAGACCTGATTACTGTCGAGGAAGAAGTGGAACTCGCTCAACGCATTCGTAAGGGTGACCGTGTAGCATTGGAAAAATTGACACGTGCCAATCTTCGTTTCGTCGTATCTGTGGCTAAACAGTACCAGAACCAGGGTTTGAGTTTGCCTGACTTGATTAATGAAGGCAATTTAGGACTGATTAAGGCTGCCGAGAAATTTGATGAGACACGTGGATTTAAGTTCATTAGCTACGCTGTATGGTGGATTCGCCAGTCTATTCTGCAAGCATTGGCAGAGCAGTCGCGTATTGTTCGTCTCCCGTTGAATCAGGTAGGTTCGCTGAATAAGATCAGCAAAGCCTTCTCGAAGTTTGAACAGGAAAACGAGCGGCGTCCGTCTCCCGAGGAGTTGGCAGACGAACTGGAAATTCCGGTTGATAAAATCTCTGATACGCTGAAGGTGTCCGGCCGTCATATTTCGGTGGATGCGCCTTTTGTGGAAGGAGAGGATAACAGCCTGTTGGATGTGTTGGTTAACGATGATTCGCCTATGGCGGACCGCTCTCTGGTTAATGAGTCTCTTGCGAGGGAAATTGATAGAGCTCTTTCTACGTTAACCGATAGAGAAAAAGAAATCATTCAGATGTTTTTCGGTATCGGACAACAAGAAATGACATTAGAAGAAATCGGCGATAAATTTGGCCTCACACGTGAGCGCGTTCGTCAGATTAAAGAAAAAGCAATTAGAAGACTTAGACAAAGTAATCGTAGTAAATTGCTCAAATCTTACTTGGGATAAGTAAGGAATATCAGTTTCTGAAAAAAAGAATTTGAGTCGCATAAGTCGCACTTTTCATGTAGAAGAATGTACTTATGCGACTTTTTATATAAGTCCTATTCTATAATTTAATCTTGTGCTATGTGAGTTTTATGAAGAAATTTGTTCTAATATCATTTGTTCTGGTTGCTTTGGGAGCAGGGGTGATGGCATACGCAAGATATGCGACATTGTCTTCTGACACGGTGCCTGTTAAAATAGAGCAACGTTTGCGTGAAAAAGCGCAGGCGGGAAGGGCTTATTGTGATAAGAACGGGTATAATACAAATTATTGCTTTCTGGTAGATTTCAGTATTCATTCCGGTAAAAGGCGTTTCTTTGTATGGGATTTCAAGGGAGATTCTGTGAAGTATGCAAGTCTTTGTGCGCATGGATACGGGAAAAACAGTACGCTGTCCAAGCCTGTATTCAGTAATGTGGAAGGTAGTTATTGCTCTTCTTTAGGAAAATATAAAGTAGGGATACGGTCGTATAGTAAGTGGGGGATTAATGTTCATTATAAATTGCATGGATTGGAAGCAACGAATAACAATGCTTTCAAACGGTATATCGTGTTACATTCTTATACTCCGATGCCGGAAACGGAGGTGTATCCTTTGCATCTTCCATTAGGAATCAGTCAAGGGTGTCCTGTGATATCTGATGAGGTGATGAGGAAGGTTGACAGGCTGCTCAAGGTAGAAAAGAAACCTGTATTGTTATGGATTTATGATTAAGAAATGCTATTTATTTGAGATAAATCGAGGTAGTCTCCTCTTTTTTGTTACCTTTGCGAAGTTAAAAATTATATGATATGAAATACGTAAAAATACTATTTGCAATTGCACTTGTGTTTACCATGTGCTCCGCTTTTTCTCTGAAAAAAGACCATTCTAAACCGGTTTATGCTTTTGGAATTTCTGCTTCATTTACGGATACGGTAGTCTATTTCACGGATATTCAGATATTAGATAGTGCGAAGGTTAGCAAAGAAGGGTTCTTGGCTCATCGTGAATTATATAGTTATCAGTTGAAAAATTATCTGGAGGATAACCAACTGCAGCAGAATAGTACATGTATGATTTACTTCTCGGAAAACAGAAAGAAGTTGGAAAAAGAAGCAACGAAGATTCTGAATAAATACAAGAAAAATAATAGAATGACGGTGTCGCGGATTGATTCTGATAAATTCCACTTTACGAAACCGGAAGAATAATAAGCAATAGTTAAATTGTTAATATAATAAGAGATGCAGCTTTGCATCTCTTATTTTTTTATCTTTGCCTCGTAATAAACTTGAAATCTAATGAAAAAGATAAAAATATTCTCCTTGTTTGTGTGTTTGGCTATGCTGGTAATCGCTTGTCATAATGACGATGATGAAAGAGGAGTCCAGATGCGTACAGTTCTTGTTTATATAGCAGGTGACAATTCTCTTCGCAGCTTTGCCACAGAGGATTTGGCGGAAATGACAGAGGGAATGCAGTCTGTAGATGATAACTCTTATAACCTACTCGTATACATTGATACCGGATCAAGTCCTAAACTAATTCGATTGAAGAAGGATAAAAAGAAGAATGTCGTACAGGAGGTAATCGCTACGTATGAAGGACGAAACTCTGTAGATGTCTCTAAGATGAAGGAGGTTATCAACACGGCATTTTCTGAATATCCGGCACAGAGTTATGGGTTGGTTTTGTGGTCTCATGGAGAAGGATGGTTGGCAAAATCGCAGAATAAAACCCGTTGGTGGGGACAGGATGGTGGTTCAAATTACATGGATATTTCCGAGTTAAAAGATGTTCTGCGTAATGCGCCTCATTTGAGTTTTCTTCTTTTCGATGCATGCTTTATGCAATCTGTTGAGGTGGTCTATGAATTGAAGGAACATGCGGATTACATAATAGGCTCTCCGACAGAGATACCCGCACCGGGTGCTCCATATCAGAAAGTAGTTCCGGCTATGTTTGCCAATAATGCATCGGCTACGGACATAGCAAAGGCATATTTTGAATTTTATGCAGATGAAAATCTTTATACTGGCAAATTGCCATATAATTGGGGCTTAGGTGATCCCTGGACGGCAGGAGTCTCTGTTTCTGTAGTGAACACTTCCATGTTGGAACAACTGGCTAAAAGCAGTAGTGAGATTATTCCGAAATATATTAAGGGCAGACAAGCGATAGCCACATCGGGCATACTCTGTTATGATTGTCGGTCCAGTAAGTATTATTATGATTTTGATGGATTAATACGTTCTTTAGGTAGTGAGACTAGCGAATATGAGGCTTGGAAAGCTGCTTATGATGCTGCTGTGGTTTATTGGAAGACTACTCCTAATAATTACTCCAGTTATGGCGGTAGTTTCTCGATGAATGGCTCTGCAGGACTTTCTACTTATATATTTCGTCAGTCGTATGAAGAGGAGATAAATCCTTTTTATCGTCAGTCGATACAATGGTACTCCGCTGCCGGATGGGATGAGACAGGCTGGTGATAATTACCATTTCAATATTCTTTAGAAGATAGGATTCTAACTTTTTGTGAAGATAGTGTGAAGAATAAGCAATCCTTATATAAGTGGTTATATGAGACGTATGAGAACGATTTGTTTTCATACGGCATTGCTTTTGGCATTAGTAAAGAACTTTTAGAAGATGCCATTCACGATGTTTTTTTGCATTTATATGAGCGTGAGCACAAACTTTGGGAAAGTCAGAATATGAAGTTCTATCTGTTGAACTGTTTGAAGAACCGGATTCGGACCATTAAGAAAAAAGAAATGAATACCGAATTTCTGGAAGAAGGTTCTGATAACTATAGTTTCCTTATTGAAGTGAACGGCTTTGAACTCATAGATGAAGAAAAAGAAAGAGCCGCTATGCAAAAACAGCTGAAAAAGATGCTGGATAGCCTTACAGACCGGCAACGGGAGGCTGTATATCTTCGTTATACCCAAGGACTTAGCTATGAGGAAATCGGGAAATTGATGGGAATACAACCTAAAGCAGCACAGAAATTAGTGTATCGGGCTATCGAACAAATGCGTAAAATTCAGCCTCAAATTATTTATTTTTTCCTTTTCGGTTATTTTCTTTAATTTTCGTGGGGGTATTTTTGTTCTTTGCGTGTTTTTAAAGTGAAACCGTAAAAAGAACGAGTATGCATTCAGATCGAATACCCGAATCGACAAAACAATGGCTACAAAATGAAGACTTCATATTGTGGTGTCTGGCTCCTACCCAGGAATCGGAAGAATGGTGGGTTAATTATCAAAAAGAGCATCCCGAAGATCAAGCATCCCTACAGGAGGCCCGCAAAATCATATTATCTGCCCGGCTGAATCCGGTTCAGCGCTTACCCGAAGAATCAGAAAGATTGTGGGCACGTATAGAGACAAGCATGGAGCGTCGTGATAAGAGACATCGTTTTATCTTATTTACCCGTTATGCTGCCGCCTGTGTACTAATATTAGGTATTGTTTCTTTCTGGTTGATTCATTCTTTTCAGACGTCCGGAACTGCTGATGATCTGCTTGTCAATGTGAAAGCAGATACTCTGTATCAGAAAGTAATGCTGATAAGAGATGATGCGGAAGCGATTCAGATAGAGAATAATGCCGTCATTACTTATGATAGCAATATTACTATTCAATCCGATGGTAAGGAAACAGAGATAATCAAAGAGGGAGCGGTTCAACCCGGAAAACAAAATACACTGATAGTTCCTTATGGTAGCCATTCATCCATTGTATTGGCAGACGGATCGAAAGTATGGATTAATTCCGGAAGTAAATTACGTTTCCCTTCCTCTTTTGGTCCGGGCGAACGCAGGATAAAAGTAGAAGGAGAGATTTATATAGAAGTTGCCAAAGATACTTCCCGGCCTTTTTATGTAGAGACACCCCAACTGACAGTTAATGTATTGGGAACAAAGTTTAATGTGTCTGCCTATGCTGATGATGCATTGCAATCCGTGGTGTTGGTAGAAGGAAAAGTAAATGTAAAAGCAAACTCCAATGAAGATTTTGTCCTTTTGCCTAATCAGCGTTTTAAGTTGAGTGATGGGATATCCGGCATCGACGAAGTTAATGCTTACGATTATATTTCATGGAAAGATGGCGTACTTCAGTTCCGGGGTGAGACAATGAAAGATATTATCCAACGGCTAAGTCGCTACTATAATGTATCTATCACATGTACACCGGAAGTTGCGCAAAAGTGTACAATGGGAAAACTTATCTTATTTGATGATATAGAACAAGTCATGAAAACCTTCTCGTTGCTGTACGATGTCCAGTGTACAATTGAAGCGGGAAGTATAAAAATCGAGTAATAACCCTAAAAATTTAATGCCTATGAATAAACCACAGAAATGAAGCCTTTGTAAAAAAGAAGTTCGGAAGAGAGGCAACTCTTCCGAACCCGTGAGATTTAAATTTTTCAATTACTTATGAAAAACCTAAAAATTGATACGCAAAAATATGGAAAATTCCTATTACAATCATGCAAATAGGGCATATTTTCTTTGTAAATCATATCTGTTTGTGAAATTTTTTGTTATTTTTCTATTTATAGCGAATGTAACTCTCGCTAATGGAAATGGAACGAGCGAACTCTATGATATAAAGAAAGGGACTCTACTGGAATATTTTAAAGATATAGAGAAAGAAACAGGCTACGTTTTCATCTATTCGAAAGATATCCGACCTAGTTTAAATCAAGTTGTCAGTGTAGATCTATCTAGGAAGAAGACAATCACAGAAAAATTGTCAGCCTTGTTTGAAAAGACAAATCTGGTATATGAAATAAATGGAAAACAGATTGTTGTAAAGAGAAAAACGGCAGTGAAAAAGAATCTTTCTTCACAGCCACAGGAACCTCGGAGAATAACCGGTACTATTACCGATACAAAAGGAGAACCGATTATCGGTGCCAATATCAAGGAAGTCGGTACATTTAACGGCATAATTTCCGATATAAACGGGCGCTTTGCCTTATCTGTAAATCCGAATGCAGTTTTGGAAATCAGTTATATCGGTTATGTCACGACGACAGTACCTGTAAAAGACAATAAAGTGCTTTCTATTGAAATAAAAGAAGCCGAGCAAAGTCTGGAGGAAGTCGTTGTTGTCGGCTACGGAAAGCAGAAGAAAGAAAGTGTGACAGCATCTATCGCTTCTATTTCGAGGAAAGAACTGGTACAGACACAACAATCCAATATTAGTAACATGCTGGTAGGACGAATGCCGGGATTGATTGCTTTTCAAAGAAGTGGTGCTCCCGGCGAAGACGCTTCCAGTCTGTTAATCAGAGGTGTCAGTACATTTACAGACAACACGGCTCCTTTAATAATGATCGATGGCATCGAACGAACTAATTTTGACGGCATAGATCCGAATGAAGTTGAATCATTGAATATACTTAAAGATGCTTCGGCAACAGCGATCTATGGAGTAAAGGGAGCTAACGGCGTAGTATTAATTACTACCCGTAAAGGGGAAAGAGGGCGTCCCCGGTTGAGCTATTCGGGTAATTTTGCTTTGCAGCAATCTACCCAGCTCCCCAGTTATCTGAATAGTGCGGATTATGCAACTTTATACAATGAAGCTTTAGAAAATGACTCCCGGGTTTCGGGTTCTACCTACCAACCGAAATTCACGGATAAAGATATTGAATTGTACAGAAATGGCTTTGATCCGATTTTGCATCCGAACACTAACTGGATAGACGATTTTCTTAGAAAGTTTTCTACCCGCACTCAACATAACATCAACCTTTCGGGTGGTACAGAACGTGTGAAATACTTTATATCGGGAAGTTATTTCGATCAGACCGGTATCTATAAACATACCAAGATAGATTCGGATCATGATGTAAATCCCCGTAACACCCGTTATAACTTCAGAACTAATTTCGATTTTCAGATAACGCGGGACTTTTCGGCAACTGTTCAAATGGCCGCCCAGATAGGCAGAGTGATTACTCCGGGCTCCGGTAACAGTGGAATCTGGCAAGCTATTTCTTTTGCCAATCCCTTGAGCTCTCCGGGATTGGTGGACAATAAAATTGTCCGCATACAGGATGGATTGGGAAGCGTCAATCCCTGGCAAACCTTATTAAGCAACGGTTATCAGAAAGATAATAGAAATAACATCAATACAACATTACGTCTGAATTATGATTTATCATCTTTGCTGACCAAAGGTTTGTCCGTACACGGGAGTATCGCGTATGATAGCTATTATTACAGCCGTAAGAAATATTCGAAAACCTTTCCTTATTATCTTGCGCGCCGTGATGCGGAAGATCCGGATTACATCTATCTGATCCCCCAATCAGAAGAGAGTATCTGGTCTGTAAGTACCGGATGGGATAAGAACCGGAAAGTATATATGGAGTTTGGAATTGATTATAATAGAACTTTCGGGCTTCATAAAACGACAGCACTTATTCTGTATAATCAGAGTAAATACTATTCCCCCTCCCTTCAATATTATGTACCTAATGCTTATCAGGGATTGGTAGGACGATTGACCTATGAATATGCCTCCCGTTATTTGGCAGAATTCAATATGGGATACAACGGAACCGAGAATTTTGCCAAAGGCAAACGGTTCGGATTTTTTCCTGCTGTTTCATTAGGTTGGGTCATCAGTGAAGAAAAGTTTTTTCCGAAAAACAATATCGTTAAATATCTAAAGGTGAGAGGGTCCTACGGAGAGGTAGGAAACGATCAGATAGGTGGTGATCGATTTTTGTATCTGCCGTCTTCTTATGGAGCAGCGAGCGATTCGGGTGTGAACAAGTATAATTTCGGTTTGGCTTCCAATCCGTATACTTCACTGATGATTGTTGAAAATAAAATCGGTAATCCTGATTTGACTTGGGAAAAGGCGAAAAAGATGAATGTCGGTGTAGATATTAATCTGTTCAATAATTGTCTGACTGCTTCATTTGATATATTCAAAGAAAAACGAAATAACATATTAGCCAACAGATCAACATCCCCCATGATTATAGGTGCTAATCTTCCTGCATATAATTTTGGAGAAATGGAAAATCGCGGTTGGGAAATGGACCTTAATTTTAGACATCATATACAAGATTTCCATTATTGGGCACGCTTCAATTATTCATTTGCGAGGAATGAAATCATCTACATGGATGAAGTGCAGAAGAGATATGATTATCAGATGACTACCGGAAGAAGAAAGAATCAGTTTTTCGGACTGATCTTTGACGGATACTATAACTCGTGGGAAGAAATCAATGCATTAGACCGTCCTAAAAGTTCATGGAGCGGGAATCAGTTGCAACCGGGAGACGTCAAGTATGTAGACGTCAACCAGGATGGAGTGATTGATGATTACGACATGGTTCCGATAGGATACACCCCCGTACCGGAGATTATTTACGGTTTCTCATTCGGAGCGCAATATAAAGGATTTGATTTCTCCATCTTATTTCAGGGAGCCGACAATGTATCCATTAAATATTTCGGACGGTCGATGTGGCCTTTCGCGAAAGGAGAAGAGAGTGCGAAATCTCTGATAAAAGAACGTTGGACACAGGAACGGTATGAGGCAGGAGAAAAGATCACCTTTCCCCGTTTGTCTCTGAATCCCAACGGAGAAACCGATCACAACTATCGTCCTTCTACTCTTTGGATACGGGATGCCAGTTATTTGCGATTGAAAAACCTCGAAGTAGGATATACATTTACCGGAGGTTTTGTCAAACGGCTTAACCTGAATAGTGTAAGATTATATTTCAACGGTTCCAATTTATTCACGTGGACAGATGTGGTAGATCTGGACCCGGAAGCACCTTCGAGAAGTGGAAATGTTGAAATCAATACATATCCGTTGCAGAAAGTATATAATATTGGTCTTAATATAAATTTTTGATAATCATGAAAAGAATAACATATATATGTGCAATACTTCTGTCGTCTGTATTGATGTTTTCGTGTAGTGACTATCTGGAAGCTCCGCCCTCTGTCGATTTGGATGAAGACGGTGTCTTTGCCGACAGGACTTTGACAGAACAATACATAACAGGCATCTATGCAGAAGGTATGCCGCTGGGGTTCTCGATGGGAAGTAGCGGGATCGACCGTAAATTGTGTGCAACCTCAACCCTGGCAGGAGCGTGTGATGAAGCCGAACAAGGTGCAAACTGGGGGAAGGGCAATGCCTCGTGGAACGTGGACAATCATAACAACAGCAGCATAGACTGGGATGAAGACCCCCGTCACAACACCCGTTGGCAGACATTACGAAAATGCAATATCGTGCTTGAACGTATTGACGAAGTGCCCGATGATCCGGGAGACGTTGATTTTAAGACACGTTCCAGAGGCGAAGCCTATTTTATGCGGGCTTTGGTCTTCTGGGAAGGAGTATATAGATATGGTGGACTGCCTATAATACACCGTAGAATAAATCCGTCGGAAGATGGTAAACTACCCCGTAATACATTTTCCGATTGTGTAGACTCCATTCTTGTCGATTGTGACCGGGCTGCCTCCATATTACCGGATTATTATACGAATTCGATATTGGTGGGACGGGCAAACAGGATAGCCGCCTTAGCCCTCAAATCCAGAGTACTCCTGTATGCGGCGAGTCCTTTGTTCAATACCGACGATCCGTACCTTCCTTTAAGTGGAAATAATGACCTGATAGGATATGGAAACTATAGTAAAGAACGCTGGAATGAAGCTGCTAAAGCAGCCAAGGCAGCCATTACCGCTGTTGAATCTTCTGGCTATTATGACTTGTACGATGAGGGAACACCTGAAACAAATTACGAACATGTGTGGACTGCTCCCGATAACAAAGAAATAATTCTGGCCAACAAAAAATATCGGAATTTCACAACAAGCAGTCATCCCATAACAAGCAATATACCGGCATGGGCGGGAAGTAGTTGGAGCGACGGCGGTCTTTTTACAACCTTCAATTTCGTGCGTTTCTATGAGAAAAAAGACGGGAACCAACAAACATGGAATATGGATGGTGGCGATGATCTGCTTGAAAAGTACGACGAACTGGACCCTCGTTTTGCGCAAACCATTGCAGCACATGGAGCTAACTGGAATACAGAGATTGGAATTCTTAATTTTCTGCCCGGTGGAGCTCACAATGTAGCCAATGATAAAACGAAACACCTGGTTCGCAAATGGGTACCTCGCGTACTAAGAGCAACGGCTCCGCGCAACTCCACTAATATGGACTGGATTGTCTTCCGGGTAGCCGAACTCTATCTGAATTATGCAGAAGCTTTGAATGAATATTATGAAACTCCCCCGAAAGAAGCATTCGATGCAGTCCTGAAAGTTCGTGAACGCTCCGGAATGCCGGGCTTTCCTTCCACTTTGAATAAAAAGCAGTTCAGGGAGAAACTGCGAAGAGAACGAGCCGTGGAACTGGCTTATGAAGATCATCGTTTCTGGGATATAAGACGTTGGCTGATAGCCGATGATGAAGGTGTTATGAAAGGTGCCATGTATGGATTGCAGCTCTCCGCTGTTACAGGAGCACCGGGTAAAGTACATTACAAACCTTATGTCTTTGAAAACAGATTATGGAGTGACCGTTCTTATTTACATCCTATCAAGCAGACCGAAATAGATAAAGGGTATATGCTTCAGAATCCGGGATGGTAAATATGTTCAATCAACTAAAAATAAAAGGTATGACAATAATAAACAGTATATACAAAGGGAAGCGTTATGCTATACTTTTGACTACTATTCTCACTTTTTATGCTCCCGTTTTGTTTGCTCAACACATAGCCGATTCTGCACTTGTAGAAGTCGCCTATGGGCAACAACCGGAATGGAGGCGAACAAGTGCCATTTCTTCCATACGTGGGGAAGATTTGCTGAAAACTACTTCCGCAAGCTTGGGAAATAGTCTGCAAGGACAGCTTCCCGGACTAACATTGTTGCAACAAAGCGGAGAGCCCGGCTATGATTTCTCTATCGCGAATCTCTACCTCCGGGGACGTACTTCCTATGCAAGCGGACAAAAAATGCTGGTATATGTCGACGGTTTCGAAGCCCCGATTGAAAGTCTGTCCACTGCGGAAATCGAGTCTGTAACATTATTGAAAGACGCTTCGGCTCTGGCTTTATATGGTATGCGTGGTGCAAATGGTGTTTTATTGGTGACAACCAAGAAAGGATGCGTTTCCGCTCCGCAAGTCAGTATCCGTTTACAAACGGGAATACAACAACCGTTGGGCGTTCCCGATCCTATCAATGCGTATGATTATGCCACCTTATACAATCAGGCGCGTGTGAATGACGGATTGCCTCGTTTATACACTCCAGAGGAATTGAATGCCTATCAGAACAACACCGATCCTTACTTTTACCCCAATGTAAACTGGAAAAAGGCCATTTTGAATAATACAGCTCCTTTGAGTATGGCTGATTTAAGTTTTAAAGGAGGAGGAGATGTGGTGCAATACTATGTAATGATGAATCTTTTGCAGAACATCGGTTTCTACAAAGACACCGATAAAAAACGCCGGGAAAACTCGAATGCCTATTATGCGAGCTTTAATTTCAGGTCTAATTTGAATATCCAGATAAGCAAACACCTGTCTACCGGACTCAATTTTAGCGGGAGTGTAGGTAATCGCTCTATTCCCGGAGGCAGCAGTTCTGCCAACGGACTTTTGGGAGCGATATGGAGAACAGCTCCGAATGCATTTCCGGTGTACAACCCCGACGGATCGTATGGAGGAAATGCCGCTTTTACCAACCCGGTCGGTAATATCGTCAGCAGAGGGCTTTATAAAGAAAACAGCCGGACTTTCCAACTGATTTTTATGCCTAAATACGACCTGGAGAAACTGACAAAGGGATTAAGTGTCAGTGCCGGTATTGCCTACAACAACTATATGGCGGATTCATCTATAAAGAATCAGAATTATGCCCGTTATTCTCTTTCCAAAGGAGCAGGGGGAGAGGTGCTATATACACCCTACGGCGCTGATTCTCCTTTGGAATCCGATGAAGGATTCCGTACTGACTGGAGCCGTCTGAACTTTAAGGCACAGTTGGATTATGATCGCGTTTTCAAGCAACATCAACTCACTGCCAGCATCTTTTTCCTGTCTGATTTATATCAGAAATATGGAAGTCGTGATGACATTAAATACTTGAATTATGCAGGGCGGGTAACTTACTCTTATAATCAAAAATACATAGGAGAATTTGCAGCTTCATATACAGGTTGTGATGATTATGCTCCTGGAAAAAGATATGGATTCTTTCCCGCTTTCTCCGCCGGATGGATACTGTCGAAAGAAAACTTCATGAAAAATATCAACTGGGTTGAATATTTGAAACTAAGAGCATCTATCGGACTGGTTGGAAACAATCAGAATGAGAACGGACGTTATCTGTTCGACCAGACTTATAGCAGTAACGGCTCCTATTTTTTAGGTACAGGGTCGTCATCAACAGGCGGGTTTCGGGCAGATATGATTGCCAATCCCGATATTAGTTGGGAGAAGGAACGTGTATTCAATATTGGATTGGATGCAGTTTTACTGAAAGGGCTGTCGGTAGAATTCGATTATTTCCATAAAGAAAGATATGATATCCTGTCACAGCCGTATTCCACTATTCCCGGATTTGTTGGAGCCTCTTATGGCGACATATTGCCTTATATGAATGTAGGTAAAGTAAAGAATCAAGGTTTCGAGGGTACGATCAGGTACGAAAGCAGTCTTAAAAACAACTTCAACTATTACGTTGAAACATCGGCGTGGTATGCAAAGAATGAAATTGTCGATATGGCGGAAGAAGTGAAACTCTACGATTATCAATATCGTAAAGGACGTTCCGTGAATACTCCTTTTGTACTTGTTGCTGACGGACTGTATCAGGAGAGTGATTTCGATTCGAATGGAAGTCTGAAGTCACATTTACCGGTACCGCAGTTTGGAGAAGTAAACCCCGGTGATATAAAATATATCGATAAAAATGGTGATGGAGTAGTCGATTCCAATGACTCCTATCCTGTGGGATATTCTAATATTCCGGAGTGGAATTATGCTTTGAAAATAGGCTTTGAATGGAAAGGGATAGACGTTGAGGCTTTATTTCATGGCGTTGCCAATAGAGACATCTATTTGAGCGGGCCGTTGGCTTATTCCTTTACCGACAATGGCTCTGCTTCAAAACTGGCTCTCGACAGCTGGACACCGGAGAATCCCAATGCTTCTTATCCCCGTTTGTCTACCCGGACATTTGAAAACAATTACCGGATATCTACATATTGGAAAAGAAACGGAAACTACTTCAGAATGAAGAATATCCGGATTGGATATACCTTCCCCCAGTCAATAGCAAGAGCGATAAAATTGTCCAGATTGTATGTGTATGCTAATGCGAGCAATCTTTTCACCGTGAGTCATCTTGACGGATTGGCCGACCCGGAAAGCAGTTCTTTGATTACATATCCGTTGACACGTTCCTACAACCTGGGAATAAAAATTGATTTTTAATAGGTAAGAACAAAAATATAATAATTATGAAATACCCAATAGGTTTATCTATCATATTGAATGCTCTTGCTGCTATCAGCATATTGTCTGGATGCAGTGATTATCTGGACAGAGAGTATGATTCGTTTATCGACAACGAGATGACCTTTACTTCCTATGAACGTACAAGCAAATTTCTAGTCAATGCTTATCGGTATCTGCCTGATGGTTTCAACCGTATCGGTTCCGAAGCTATGTTGGATGCCGCTACCGATGATGCCGAACATGCTAATGCCTCCTGCAACATCCAGCACTTCAACACCGGAGCCTGGAATTCAAGGTCCAATCCGGATGATTTGTGGAATAAGTATTACGCAGGAATTCGCATAGCGAATGAATTTATAGAAAATGTAGACAGAGTGAATCTGGATAAATACAGACTCGATCCGGATAATCAGAATGAATATCAGAACCGTCTGAATGACTTGAAAACATGGAAATATGAGGCCCGTTTTTTAAGAGCGTTTTTCCATTTCGAGCTGGTGAAACGTTTCGGACCTGTACCTGTGATTACTTCTACACTATCCGTCAATGCGGATTATTCGGAGACTCCACGCCCGTCTATGGACGATTGCATCTCATTCATCTCCAGCGAATGTGATAAGGTAGCCGAAGTGCTCGATTTAACTCCGGGACGAGGAATCGATTCGGATTTGGGACGTGCAACGAAGGGAGCCGCATTGGCTTTGAAAAGCAGAGTTTTATTGTATGCGGCCAGTCCCTTGTATCTGGACTGGCAGAATTTTTCGGAAAGCGATCTTCCTTCCGATATGGAGAAATGGAAAGCTGCGGCACAGGCTGCGAAAGACGTAATTGATCTGGGCATATATTCGTTGTATGGCAGTTATGCCACTTTATTCAAGAATAACTTTCAGAATTCCGAGTTTATTCTGATGCGTCGTTATGGAAACAATTCCGACTTTGAAAAATACAACTTTCCTGTCAGTTATGGTGGGGTAGGCGGCATCAATCCTTCGTTGAATCTGGTAGACTCTTATGAAATGAAAGATGGCAGCTATTTTAGTTGGGAGAATGAGGAAAATGCCGTTCGTCCGCAATTCTACCGGGATGACAGGTTGAATGCTACCATTCTGCTGAATGATTCCGTTTGGAAAAGCACGGCGGTAGAGAATTGGGACGGTGGAAAAGACGGTCTGGGCGTTACCAATGCAACCAAAACCGGATTCTATCTGAAAAAATACCTCAATGAAGATGTGAATATCCAAACCGGCGGAGGAAGTCAGGGACATATCTGGCCGTTGTTTCGTTTAGCGGAGATTTACCTGAATTATGCGGAAGCCTTGAACGAATACGATCCCGAAAATGCGGATATAGCAGAATACGTCAATCGAGTGCGCAGCCGTGCCGGACAACCGAATCTGCCTTCCGGATTGACGCAGGACGAAATGCGTGAGCGTATCCGGCGTGAACGTCGTGTCGAACTGGCATTTGAGGAGCATCGTTCGTGGGATGTAAGACGGTGGAAGATTGCGCAAGAAACACTCGGAGGAGATTTGCTAGGTCTTGAAATCACCCGTAAGAATCAGGCTCGAAGAGCTGTTACCCGGAATTCCGTAATACCGGCTAACGAAGTTCCGGAAGGATGGCATTATTACGATGGAGACGAATTCAATGATTTGGTCATAAACAACTCATATTGGGGACAGTATGGAAGCGACACTCCGGTAGGAAACTCCCAGTATGGACAACCCACCGGAAATATCCAGACTTATCGTAAAAAACAGATTACGATTGAGAAAGGGAGTGGCGGATTGAGCTTTGCCCGGATAACAGCCACCAAGGACGACAATCCACCGGCTCCGACATTAAGCACTGCCAGTACGAGAGAAGGATGGTGGTCGGGAGCTTTGTCCAGCCGGGATACCGACAAATATGGTTATCAGGGGAAATATTACCCTCTGCATTCCCGCATTGAGATTCGTGCAAAAATACCTTATATATATGGTATATGGATGGGACCGTGGTGTCGTCATTATGCAGGAGCCAGTGTTGCGGAACTTGACATCGAAGAGTTTTTCGTCAAGGAATTTGAGAATACGGCTTCACCCCGCCGGCTTAGCCAGGCTTTACATTTGCATGATAATAAAACAGGCAATCTGGGAATCAACGTGAATGGGTACGGACGACATACAGTGCTTGATTTTGATCCGGGAGCAGACTTCCATACGTATGGCGTTCAGGTAGATCCGGACCCGGTTTCTCCGGATAAGCATGCTATCATCAGCTACCTGTTGGATGGTAAAGTAACCAATACATTCAAGACGATTGACTATGATGACAGATATAATACATTTATAACCAAAGCAATAGCGGAGGGAAGAGAAAAGCGAACCTGGGACATTGCGATAACCGGACAAATCGGAGGAAAGAATGAAAATGGTATCGGCTATCCCGAAGACAGGAATGCCAATTTGAGAAACGTTTCGATGGATGTAGATTGGGTACGTGTATTTACCCGGGATGAAACAGAACCAGAGATTCCTGAAAAGCCGGAATATCCCGTCGAGAAGTTTGATTATTCCCGTGCTGTGGTAGAAAAGAGAGTGTTTGATTCTAAAATGTATTGGTATCCCATACCTGAAAGTGAGATTCTGCAGTTGAAGAACTGGAAACAGAATCCGGGTTGGTAAATCATTAAAAAGAAATATCATGTTGAAAATAAAGATTCTAATAATCATATTTTGCTGTATCGGGGTGGTGAAAGCCCAAACCGTTATTCCTCCTTCATCAGAAACCCCTCCCGGATGGATTTATTACGATGGAGACGAGTTTAACGGAGATGTGATTGACTCCCGGTATTGGGGAATATATGGTTCCCAAAAAGTGGGGCGACCCACCTATAATCAGGAAAATAAAGCCATGCTTCAGACATACCGTCCGGAGCAGGTCTTTATCGAAACCCTTCCTACAGGAGAGAAGATTTGTCGAATTCACTCATTCAAAAGTAAAGATGCGCCCAGTCCCGTTCATCCCAGTGTGAAGAGCAAGACCGGATGGTGGTCGGGAGCGCTGTCCAGCAGAGATTCCGATACGGAGAAATATTATCCTCTTTTCTGCCGCATAGAGATCAAAGCCAAAGTCCCATATCTATATGGGCTTTGGAATGCACTTTGGTTGAGGCATTATAAAGGAGCTGGAGTAGCCGAAATAGATATACTGGAGTTTTTTACCAAAGCTTTCGGGGAAAATCCTTATCCGGCCAAAGCGAATCAAACCTTGCATTTGTTCAATTCGGAAACGCAAAAGTTGGGAATCAATCTACCCAAAGGTCAGATACGATATACTGAAATCGGAGACGATAAGCCGGGAGATAATTTCCATGTATATGCGGTTCAGATAGATCCCGATCCTGTTGATAACAATCATGCCATCATTACGTTTCTGATAGATAATAAAGTCAATTACCAGATACATACCCGTACACAGTTGGGGGATGCATATACTGATTTTATCACTAAGGCTCGTAAAGAGAATCGGCTGGACAGAGTTTGGGATATTGCTATCACCGGGCAGGTAGGAGCATTTGACAAGTTGGATGTCGGCTATCCTGCGGAGGAATTGCAGCAATTTGATTTCGATATTGATTGGATAAGAGTTTATGTTCGCGATCCGCATACCCGGATCGTCGGAAATAGTAAACTACCTCATACTCCGGAAGCGGATTCATTTGTTAAAGATTTGCTCTCACGGATGACTGTGGAAGAGAAGATCGGCCAGTTATCCCAATACGTAGGCCGTACCCTTCTAACCGGTCCTGAATCAGAATATTTGAGCGATTCATTGATAGCACGCGGACTTGTAGGTTCTGTTTTGAATATATCCGGTGCAAAGACATTGCGTGATTTGCAGGAAAAGAATATGCGTTATTCCCGGATAAAGATACCGATTCTTTTTGGGATGGACGTGATTCATGGATATAAGACAATCTTTCCGACTCCTTTGGCGGAATCGTGTAGTTGGGATTTAGCAGCGATCGAACGAGCTGCCAAGATTGCTGCGATTGAATCCTCGGCAGCCGGACTACATTGGACGTTCGCTCCTATGGTCGACATCGCAAGAGACGCCCGTTGGGGCAGGGTAGTGGAAGGAGCAGGAGAAGACACCTACCTGGGAAGTGAAATAGCCAAAGCAAGAGTGAATGGTTTTCAGTGGAATCTTTGGGAGAATAATTCAGTATTGGCATGTGCAAAGCATTGGGTAGCTTACGGACTTCCCCAGGCGGGAAGAGATTATGCTCCGGTGGATATGTCGGAACGGACTTTGTTTGATACTTATCTACCTCCTTTTAAGGCTTGCATTGATGCGGGAGTACTTACTTTTATGAGTGCTTTCAATGATATAAATGGTATTCCTGCGTCCGCACATCCGTTCCTGCTCAAAGACTTATTGAGAGGGCAATGGAATTTCAATGGTTTTGTGGTAAGCGATTGGGAAGCAGTGAAGCAGCTGGTGGCGCAGGGAGTGGCGGAAGACGATAAAGACGCTACCCGTCTGGCTTTCAATTCCGGCATCGACATGGATATGACAGATGGGCTCTATAATAAATACATGAAAGAACTGATAGAAGCCGGTAAAATCAGTATGGAAGATGTCGACAATTCCGTCAGTCGGATTCTGCATATCAAATATGCTTTGGGACTGTTTGTTGATCCATATAAATTCTGTAATGAAGAATACGAATCGCAGACAATCATGAAAAAAGAATTTCTGGATGCAGCACTGGACATGGCTCATAAATCGGCTGTCCTGCTGAAGAATGACAATCATACATTACCGCTGGCAAAAAATGTCCGTTCCATTGCCGTGGTAGGTCCGCTGGCCGATAATCAGACCGAACTGCTGGGCTCGTGGAGAGCAAGAGGGGAAGATCGCCATGTGACGACTGTATTGCAGGGCATAAAGAACAAAATCGGCGGTAACAAAACGAAAGTTGGATATGCCCGTGGTTGCGATTTTGACGGAGAAGATAAGTCAGGATTCAAAGAAGCAGTGAAATTGGCTTCCAAAAGTGATATGGTGATTGCCGTTGTCGGTGAAAAAGCTTTGATGAGTGGCGAATCGAGAAGCCGTGCCCAACTGGATTTGCCGGGTGTGCAGGAAGAATTGATAAAAGAACTGGTTGCCACAGGGAAACCCGTTGTCGTCGTATTGATGAATGGGCGTCCGCTGTCTATCGAATGGGTGGACAAGAACGTATCGGCCATTCTCGAAACCTGGTTTTTAGGTACTTCTGCAGGAACCGCTATTGCTGATATACTGTTCGGTGATTATAATCCTTCCGGAAGATTGACCATTTCTTTTCCACGGGTAGAGGGACAAGTACCGGTTTACTATAACTATAAGAAATCCGGACGTCCGGGAGATATGCCCCATTCCTCAACCACCCGGCATATCGATGTTCCGAATGCTCCGCTCTATCCTTTTGGTTACGGTTTGAGTTATACCACATTCAGTTATTCAGTTCCGCAGAGCACCCAAAAAGAATATACGCGACAGGAGACCATCTCCGTTTCGGTGACAGTAACCAATACCGGAGACAGAGATGGCGAAGAGACTGTGCAACTGTATGTGAATGATAAAGTTGCTTCTGTTGTGCGTCCGGTAAAGGAGTTGAAGGCATTCAAAAAAATATTCCTGAAAGCGGGGGAGTCAAAGACCGTTCAGTTTGACATTTCTCCTTTAGCTTTAGGCTTTTATGATGCTGCCATGAACTATGTGGTAGAACCCGGTGAATTTGAAATTATGACCGGCTGCAACAGTAATGATTTACAAACCATATCGGTCAAACTAATAAATTAGAAGGAGGAACCGTTCTATGAGAAATTGGATAATTGTATTTTTTGTCATCTTTGCCGCTCGGCTTTCTGCACATGACGGTGACAGTATAAAGATCACACACGGTCCTTACCTGTGTGATATGAGTACCGACGGCGTGACAGTGGTATGGACTACAAACAAACCTGCTCTTTCGTGGGTGGAAGTGGCGCCTGCCGGTGAAGATCATTTCTATGGGAAGGAACGTCCGCGATATTACGATACGGAGTCCGGACGTAAGCGGGCCAATGATACAATCCACCGTGTACGCATCAAACATTTGGAACCCGGCAGGGAATACAGATACCGGATTTTTTCGAGAGAAGTTGTCTCTTGGCCTTCGAGTGACTGGGTAACTTATGGATTGATTGCTGCTTCAAATGTATACAAGCAAGAACCTTTCAGATTCAGAACTTTCGACGACCGGAAGAAAGAAATTTCCTTTCTGGTATTAAATGATATTCACGGGCGGAGTGACTATATGAAGTCTCTGTGTCGGGAAGTAGATTTCAAATCTCTTGATTTCGTTTTGCTTAATGGAGATATGTCGTCATGGGTAGAGGGGCAGGAGCAGATATGTAAAGATTATATTGATGCTTGTGTCGAATTGTTTGCGTCCGAAGTGCCTATTGTTTTCAATCGGGGAAACCATGAAACACGTGGAGTTTATTCCGATGCGTTGATAAAGTATTTTCCTACGTCTACCGGAACTTTTTATTATCGTTTCAACATAGGTAAGGTTTGTTTTCTTGTTCTTGATTCCGGTGAAGATAAGCCGGATTCGGATTTGGAGTATGCCGGTATTGCCGACTATGACAATTATCGAGAAGAAGAAACCCTATGGTTGCGGAGTGTGGTGGAAGAAAACGATTTTAAGCAATCATCCCTTCGGATCGCATTCCTGCACATCCCGCCGACGATAGGCAATTGGCATGGAAACTATCATTTGCAGCAAACCTTGTTGCCCGTTTTAAATACGGCTGGAATTGATCTGATGTTATCCGGACACACTCATAAATATTATTTCCGTGAATCAGAACCCGATAAAGCCAACTTTCCCATCCTTGTCAATGATAATAACAGCTATCTGCTTTGTAAGATAAAAGATGGAAAAATGGTGATTGATGTGGTAGGAGCGAATGGAAAAGACAAGAAGCAACATCAGTTTGATGTGAAATTTTAGTCAAATACCATTAGATTCCAATAGTATAGTTATTTATAATTTAATGTAATCATGAAGATGAAAACTATAATAAAATTATTATTTGTATTTTCGTTGCCATTTATTTTCTGTCGTTGTGCCGACGACGGGATACACTATGAACGGGAAATCAATGTTCCCGAAGGTATCTATCTGACGGGGAGTGCGTCCCAATTCTCGGTAGAGGCAATCAATGGTAAAATGAATGTGATAAAAGAGGGCACTTTGGTCGCATTGAACACATGGCTGACATCCAGCGGAGATTTTTATATCTCTTTAGTCGGACCGGATGGGCAACCCGTTTATTATGGGCAGGGAGCGCTTTTGCAAAACGACAACAGTGAGGTGTCAACTTATTCTTTGGCTCCTGGAACCGGCGGTTTCAGAGTAATGGAAGATGGATTGTATCAGCTAATTGTGAATCCTTTATTGAAACAGGTTAATATTGTTCCATTCAATTTCCGTTTGACGAGTAAATTCGAACTGACAGAAGACGGTGAAAACGAACTCTTTCTTCAAAAACCGTCTTACGACCATATTAACCATGTGGCTACCTGGGTGTCCAGTGGCGAGTTAGAAGTGATATTACCGGCAGAGTTTTCGTTTAATTATACCGATAATACGTCTTTTGATGTGAAGGAAACAGATACGGAGAAATATACATTCTCTTCTATGTACACCGGAACGGGAGGAAGTATAAAAATGAATGTTTTAACTGAAGAATATGCCGAACTAACCAACCAGTCGCAAGTGCAGCTCAATCTTAAAAACAAAGGTGAGTATAAAGTAACGCTTCAATATGAAGTCTTGACAGGAAAATTCTTTGCGAAGATGACGGGCAATGAGATCATAGAACCCGAACCGGAGGGGTATCCGGAGAAACTATATATGATTGGAGATGAATTTGGAAACTGGAATTGGAATTCGACAAATGTGGTAGAGATGGCCCCTGTGGGACAGCTTGGCAATGGTGCATTCTGGACTATCAAGTATTTCAATGCTGGTCAGGGAATTAAATGGGCATCGGAAAAATCTGATGCGGAAAGTTTTGCCTCTTTGGGTACAAATGTCAATTATGTTGTAGGCAGTAACGGAAGAGCGACGGTAGAAACAAGCGGCCTGTATTTGGTATATGTAGATATGAACCGTAATCTTATAGCTTTTGAGAAACCTGCCGTTTATGGAATAGGTGAGTGTTTTGACGGACAGGAAGTATCGTTCGATCTTTCCGGGCAGAATTTCTCTGCTGTCACTACAACACAAGGCAATCTTCAGATGTATGCAACTTCCGACTATAACAATAGAGACTGGAACACTATGGAATTCAACATCTATAATGGACAAATCTATTATCGTGGTGTAGGTGCTGCACTGGAACCGGTTCCTGTTGCTTCTAATATACCAATAGAACTTGATTTCTCTCAAGATAGAGGTAAAATAGCTGTGACTTTTGCCTCTCCAAGTGATGTCCCCTCAACAGCGAAGGCTATTTATATGGTTGGCGATGAATTTGGAAACATGAATTGGGGCTCGGATGGGGTTATCTCATTAGATAAGGTTTGGAACAGTGCCGACCGATGGATACATATTAATTATTTCAATGCCGGAACTAAACTTCGTTTCTCTACATCCAAGATATTTGGTGATGGAGAGTTTACCGGACTGACTAATAATGTGGGCTTCGAAATCTCTGACGAAGGACTGGTGGTTATCCCCCAAAGTGGTACTTATATCATTTTCGTTGATTTAGGTTCGAAGACCATCTCCATCCAAAAGCCTGTAATCTATGGGTATGGAACGGCAGCCGGAGGAAACAACGAAAAGATCTTGCCTTTTACGGAAAGTAGCGACGGGAAAACATTCTCTGTTACTTTACCTAATGGAGGACGTTTCAGAATACATCCTTATATTCCTGCTTTTGATAATCTTAATCCTTCATTTGGTGCTTGGAAACGCGAATATGCTGTTAATCCGGAGACTCTTGAAATCTATTTGCGTAAAGAGGGCATGGATGAACCGAACAAAGATTATGTATGGGCTGCCAACACTATAATAACTCTTGATTTCAGGGCAGCGAAAGGAACGATAGTAGTTCCTTAGCCCGGTCTGCTCCAAGAAAAATTGTAGCTGATTATATTTTTATATCACTTTTACCCTCACACCCTCACACCTTCGTTCAATCCCTTTATTCATCGTGGTTGCAAGGTGTGAGGGAACGTGTGGCAGTAGGGTGAGGGTAAAAAGTTACCCTCACCCTATTTAATTTTAGTTTTACTTTTAATTTATTGATTTATAGTGAAATATACTTCTGTTTGGATGTAAACAACTAATCTCATATCTCACTATTTTGATCCTTTTTCTATCATATAAATGCCGAAAGTGTGTCATTAGTATCTGCTTTTGAAGTACCGTCTCTTATTCTATATTCTTTCATCAATTATAGGTTAATACCTAATGATCTTTCTGTAAACTCTTAATGCTTCTTATGGGCTCACTATAGTAGATAGACTTGTTTACAGTAGTGAGCTTGTTTGTCTACATTTGATAGCTTATTTGTTCACATTGGTGAGCCCTTACTAATCACTAAGCGAGAATGTATACTATTCTCGAACATTTCCGTTCTGCACTCTGTAATCTGAAAAAAGGAGGTATTGACCTAAGTTTAAATAAATGGGTTGAGTTGGTGAGTCTTTGTACTACAGATTTTTCCCTTACAGGCATCTTCTTGCTTTTTCCTTTTTCGCCTTTACGCGCCCGCGTGTGATATAATAATGTGTATCCCTCTCGTCGTTTCCGCGCACAATTTCCCTATACATAAAAAATATGTTCTACAACATCGTTATGCGTCAGCACTTTAGCAAATGTACTCAAAAATAATTAGAAAAAATAGTTTGATATATTTGGAGTGTATACCAAAAGGGCGTACTTTTGCACCCGCTTTCCAAGAGAAGAAAGCCTTGACAAATTGACTTAGTGAAAAAGTGGAATCCCACTTAAAGAAAAGAACAAAAAACTTCCGAAAAAGTTTGGATTATAATAAATAAAGTTCTTATCTTTGCAGTCCGATTCGCAAAGGAAATTGGCAAGAGTTATTCTTTCATACCTTCTTTCCCTTTCGCATAGAGAGCCAGAGAAATCGAGTAAAAAGAAAAACTAAAAAAACTTCCGAAAAAGTTTGGTAGTTAAAAATAAAGCCCTTACCTTTGCACCCGCTTTTAAAACGAAAGCAGCAAGTTCTTTGAAATATTGATAAACAATACAAGTAGTACAAGTAAAAAAATAGAACCGTCAATACTTGTCTTATGAAGTAGTGATACAATTAAGACTAATAGGTATTTGAATAAGGTCAATAAATTTACGGCGTCCTGAACAGAGCAAAAAAGTCATCCTAAGGGATGATAAAAATACTTTTACAATGAAGAGTTTGATCCTGGCTCAGGATGAACGCTAGCTACAG